>CAZUSF010000034.1:0-13687 GCA_964623355.1 uncultured Thiobacillus sp.
ACAAGGTGGTGTGGCTGGCTTCCAGGCAGGGACAATTTGCCGAGCTTTCACTCAATCCGCCGCAAATGGGCGCACTTGAGGTTCGCTTGAACCTGAGCGGATCCGGCGATGCCAGCGCGCAGTTTTTCTCACCCAACCCGATCGTGCGCGAGGCGATTGATGCGGCTTTACCGAGGTTGCGCGAAATGCTGGCGCAAGCCGGAATCAATCTGGGTGAGGCGGAGGTGCGTGAGCACGCTTTCGGACGTCGTGAACAATCCGACATGCGCAACCAGAACCCAGCGCAAGGGGCTGAAAACTCGCTACATCAGGCCGTGATGCCTGGCGTCGGCGGGGCTCGTTCGACTGGTGTGGGCCTGGTCGATCTCTATATTTAATCGCCTGTTTGCAGACTAATTCAACAAACCCATGCCAAAAGTAGGGCGTGGGTTTGTTTGCCTGCTTGTCATCTCATAATAAAGAACATAAGCTTCTTCAAGGAACATTCTGTTTTTGTTTGATATTTCAACAGACAATTTCATTTGAGGGCGAGATGGCTAAAGAGGAACCGGCAGCGGAAGCAGTTGCGCCAAAGAAAAAGGGCAAGATGCTCATCATCATTCTGGCTGTTGTCGCAGTGTTGGTGATTGGCGGCGGGGTTGGGGCCTATATGTTGCTTTCCAAGCCGGCTGCCGAGAAGACAGCAAACGGCGAAGAAGCCGAGGGCGAAGAGGCTGCCGAGGGCGAAGAGGAAGACGGTGACGGGCATGCTCCGATCTACGTCAAGCTTGAAGCGTTCACGGTCAATCTGGCCGATCAGGAAAGCTATCTGCAAACCGAGATACAACTGTTGGTCGCGGATGCCAAGGTGGGCGAGAAGATGAATGCCCGTTTGCCGGAAGTGCGGGATGCGATGATTCGATTGCTGTCCAGTAAAACTGCGGAGGAACTGTCGCAGCAGGAAGGCAAGGACAAGCTGGCGGGCGAGATCCAGAAACAAATCAATGACGTGTTGGGTATCAAGGGCAAACTCAAGGGGGTGAAGAAAGTGCTGTTCGGAGCCTTCATCATTCAGTAACCGACGGGAGCCACGTGGCGGACGACATTCTTTCCCAGGAAGAAGTTGACGCACTCCTGCGCGGGGTCACCGGCGAGTCCGAGGAAGCCGCGGCAGAAGAGGGTGGTGGGGGAGTTCGCGCCTACGATATTGGTCGTCAGGAACGTATTGTGCGTGGGCGGATGCCCACGCTGGAAATCATCAACGAGCGCTTCGCGCGCAATTTCCGTATTGGCCTGTTCAACCTGATGCGGCGTACCGCCGAGATTTCGGTGGCACCGGTAACAGTCATCAAGTACAGCGAATTTGTGCGGAATCTGGTGGTGCCGACCAATCTGAACATGGTCCACATCAATCCGCTGCGCGGCACTGCTTTATTCGTGTTTGATCCGAATCTGGTGTTTCTGGTAGTGGATAACCTGTTTGGCGGCGATGGTCGCCAGCATATGCGGGTCGAAGGGCGCGATTTCACGCCGACCGAGCAACGCATCATCAAGAAAATCCTCGAAGTGGTATTCGAAGAAATGAGCAAGGCGTGGGAGAGCATCTATCACGTCGAGTTCGAATTCATTCGCTCCGAAATGAATACCCAATTCGCGAATATTGCGACGCCGACCGAAGTCGTGGTGGTCAGCACCTTCAATATCGAGCTTGGCGCGGGCGGCGGCGATTTTCACGTCTGCATTCCCTACAGTATGATCGAGCCCATTCGCGATCAGCTCACCAGTTCCATGCAGGCTGATCGTGCCGAAGCGGACGAGCGATGGGTGACGCAAATGTCATTGCAAGTGCAGGACGCAGAAGTCGAATTGGTGGCGAACCTGGGGCAGGCGCCGGTGACGTTGCGTCAGATTGTCGATCTCAAGGTGGGTGATGTGATTTCCCTGGAAGTTCCTGAAGCCGTGATTGCCCAAGTGGATGGCGTGCCGCTGTTCCAGTGCCATTATGGGCAGAAGAATGGTCAGCTGGCGCTCAAGGTGGATCGGATTCTGCAGGAACAGGATCGTATTTCCTGCGCGGGAGGCAAGCGATGAGCGAAGACGCGGAACAGAAGGAAGAGGATATTTCCGCTGACGACTGGGCCGCCGCTCTGGCCGAGCAGGAGACCGCCGCGCCGGCTGAAGCCGGAGCTGACGATGATTGGGGCGCTGCCCTCGCCGAGCAGGAAGCCGCGGATAAGGCGCTTGCCGGGAGTGCAGCACCCGCTGCCGCCGCATCCACGTCTAAAGCCGCCAGCACCGAGACGGAAACTCGCGCCGCGCAGATTTTCCAGAATCTGAGTGCCGATCAAGTCCAGCCGCCGGCAAAAAATCTTGACCTGATCCTCGATATTCCGGTTCAACTCAATGTTGAACTCGGACGCACCAAGATCGCCATCCGCAACCTGTTGCAGTTGGCGCAAGGCTCGGTGGTCGAGCTGGATGGACTCGCCGGCCAGCCGATGGATGTCCTGGTTAACGGTTGCCTGATTGCTCAAGGTGAAGTGGTTGTCGTGAACGATAAATTCGGCATTCGTCTGACCGATATCATCAGCCCGGCTGAACGTCTGCATCGATTGAATCGATAGAGTTCAAACAATGAATTCCCGTTCCGATTGCCGCAAGGGGACTTGCCTCCTCGCTGTTTTGTTTGCGTTGGCGACGGTCTCGGTTCATGCCGCGGTCGAGCCAACCCCGGTGTCGACTTCCAGCGCCTTGCTGCAGGGTTTGCTCGGATTAGGCATGGTGTTGGCCGCGTTGGCCGCCTTTTTCTGGTTTCTGCGCCGGTTTTCTCCCGGCCAGAGTGCCGCCCAGGGCGCCGTGAAAGTGGTCGGCGGCGTCATGCTGGGGCCACGTGAGCGTCTGGTGGTGGTGGAAGTCGGGGATACCTGGTTGTTGCTTGGCGTCGGTGGTGGGCAGGTCACCGCTTTGCATACCCTGCCGCGTCCGGAAGGTTACACGCCGGCTGTACCTAATCTTCAGACCGGTGGTTTGCCTGATTTCGCCGACAAGCTGAAGGCGCTTTTGTCGAAACGTCAGGCTTGAGGTGGTCATGAGGCTCGCATCGCGTGTCTTGCTTGGCCTCGCCATGCTGTCGCCGGCCCTGGCTCTGGCGGCACCGGGCATTCCCGCTTTCTCCAGCACACCCGGCGCCGGTGGCGCAACCAATTACACGTTCAGCATCGAAGCGCTGCTGTTGCTCACTTCGCTGACTTTTTTGCCGGCGGCGCTGCTGATGATGACCGCGTTCACCCGCATCGTGATCGTTCTTTCATTGTTGCGTCAGGCCATGGGCACGATGAATTCGCCACCCAACCAGGTGATCATCGGGCTTTCCCTGTTTTTGACCTTTTTCATCATGGCGCCAGTGTTCGACAAGATTTACGACACTGCCTGGAAGCCTTATTCCGAAAACCAGATCAGTCTGGTTCAAGCCGCCGACCTGGGTGTGCAGCCGCTGAAATCATTCATGTTGAAGCAGACGCGGCAGGAAGACCTGGCCTTGTTCATTGGTCTGGCCAAGGTGCCGCCGCTGAATGCGCCGGAAGACACGCCGCTGAAGGTACTGGTGCCGGCGTTCATCATCAGCGAACTGAAAACCGCATTTCAAATCGGCTTCATCGTCTTCATTCCATTTCTGATCATCGATATGGTGGTCGCCAGTATTTTGATGTCGATGGGCATGATGATGTTGTCGCCGGTGCTGGTTTCTCTGCCTTTCAAGATCATGCTGTTCGTTCTGGCGGATGGTTGGAATCTGCTCATCGCCTCGCTGGTGCAGACTTTCCAGATATGACCGCCCACCTGTGACCGCCTACCTGTGCCTTCACTCAGATGACACCCGATACCGTCGTCGCCATCATTCGCCAGGCGCTTGAAGTTGCCATGTTGGCCTCCGGACCCTTGTTGCTGGCCTCGTTGCTGACCGGCTTGTTGATCTCGGTGTTCCAGGCGGCGACGCAGATCAATGAAATGACGCTTTCGTTCATCCCGAAGATTGTGGTGATGTTCATCGTGCTGGTGATAACCGGCCCCTGGACGCTGCAGTTGCTGGTCGATTACATCACACGCCTGATCGGCAGCATTCCGACGCTGATCGGCTAGCGCCCATGCTCACGCTGTCCTCAGCTGATCTGGACACGATGCTGGCGCTGTTCTTCTTTCCATTTGTTCGCATTCTGGCCTGGCTGTCGTTCGATCCGCTGCTTGGCAACAAAGCGGTGCCGACACGGGTCAGGGTCGCATTGGCGATGGTGCTGGCGATGGTGGTGACGCCGATGTTGCCGGTCGATACGTCGTTGCAACTGACCTCCGGCGATGGCTTGCTGATTCTGTTGCAACAGATCGCGATCGGGGCTGCCCTCGGTTTTGCGTTGCGCATTGTGTTCACCGCGGTTGAATACGCCGGCCAGTTGATGGGCCTGCAAATGGGTCTTTCCTTCGCCACCCTGTTCGACCCGGTGAATGGCGCGCAAACCCAGGTGGTGGCGCAGTTTCTGGTGCTCACCACGGCGCTGATACTGTTCGCTTTCAACGGTCATCACCTGGTCATTACCGCACTGGTGCAGAGTTTTCAGGACATTCCGATCGGCGCCACTTTGTCGCCGGACGGGTTTGTCATGCTGGCGCACTGGGGCGGAGTGATTTTCGAGGTCGGGCTGCATATATCACTGCCGGTGACCGCCGCCCTGCTGGTGACCAATCTGACCATCGGCATGATGTCGCGCGCCTCGCCGCAATTGAACATCTTTGCGATCGGCTTCCCGTTGACGCTTGGCGTTGGCTTCGTCGTGCTCTATCTTGCGCTGGCCTATTTGCCGGCCCGACTCGATGAATTCTGGCTGCGGGCAGTGCAACTTGGGGCCGGAGCGATGCGCGGTGTCGCCGGGCTTTGAGGTAATGCAGCAGCCGCGCAAGAGAGGACGTAGAGCGCGGCCGGCCAGTTTTGCTGGTTTCAGCTAAAATCATTTTTTTTCTCGAATCCAGATCGCCATGTTTACTGGCAGCCTCGTTGCACTCGTTACCCCCATGCTTGCCGATGGGTCTTTGGATATGCCGCGTTTCCGGGCATTGATTGATTGGCATATCGATCAAGGCACTGATGGCCTGGTCATCGTCGGCACTACCGGCGAGTCGCCCACGGTCAATACCGAAGAGCATTGTTTGTTGTTGCGGATCGCGGTCGAGCAGGCAGCCGGGCGGGTACCGGTGATCGCCGGCACGGGGGCGAATTCGACCACCGAGGCGATCGAATTGACCCGTTGCGCCAAGGCCGCCGGCGTTGCTGCCGGGCTATCGGTAGCGCCTTATTACAACAAGCCGACTCAGGAAGGCCTTTACCAGCACTTCAAGGCGATTGCCGAAGCGGTCGATCTGCCGCTGATTCTGTACAACGTGCCAGGTCGCACGGTGGCAGATATCAGCAATGACACTGCGCTGCGTCTGGCCAAAGTGCCTGGTGTGGTCGGCATCAAGGACGCCACCGGCAATATCGAACGCGGCTCTGCACTGCTGAAAGCTGCGCCCGCTTCATTCAAGGTATACAGCGGTGACGATGCCAGCGGCATGGTGCTGATGCTGCTTGGCGCCGCCGGCGTGATTTCGGTCACCAGCAACGTCGCTCCCAAGCTGATGCATGAAATGTGTGTCGCTGCGCTGAGCGGCGATCTGCCGCGCGCACGCACGATCAATTACCAATTGCTCGGCTTACACCAAAAACTGTTCGTCGAAGCCAATCCGATCCCGGTCAAATGGGCGTTGGCGGCAATGGGGCGTATCGAATCCGGTATTCGTTTGCCTCTGGTTCCGATGTCTGACACCTACCACGACACCTTGCGTGTTGCCTTGAAGGAAGCCGGTTCGCTATGAAAATGTTAGCCACGCGTAATGTCGCCGCATGGGTTGCTCTGGCTGTCACAGCCAGTGGCTGTTCAATGTTTGAAGGCAAGAAAATCGATTACAAGTCGGCTGGCAAGTTGCCCACGCTGGAAGCGCCGCCAGATCTGGTGATGCCTGCCGGAGACAACCGTTTTGTCGTGCCCGACATCAATCCCAAGGGCGCCGCCACTTTCTCCGCTTATGACCGTGACCGTGGCACCAAGCCGCAAGCGCCTGGCGCCCAAGCTTTGTTGCCGAAGATCGACAAGGTCAGCATCGAACGCGCCGGCGGCCAGCGCTGGATGGTCGTGCAGGCGCCAGCGGCGGAAGTCTGGCCGGTGGTGAAAGACTTCTGGCAGGAACTCGGCTTCATCATCAGCCTGGAAATGCCGGATGCCGGATTGATGGAAACCGATTGGGCGGAGAACCGCGCCAAACTGCCGCAGGATGGCATTCGGAGCTTTCTCGGCAAGGCACTCGACAGCTTCTATTCCACCGCCGAGCGCGACAAATTCCGTACGCGTCTGGAACCCGCCGCCGATGGTCGCACCGAGATTTATCTCAGCCATCGCGGCATGGTCGAAGTATTTGAAGGCACCCAGAGTGGCGGTGATCAGGGCCAGGGCAGGACGGTCTGGCAACCACGTCCGGCCAACCCGGAGCTGGAAGCCGAAATGCTGCGTCGCCTGATGGTTCGTTTTGGCGTCGAAGAAACCCGCGCCCAGAGCCTGCTGGCCGATAAGGCTGCACCACCGCAGGCAGTTCAGACCCGCAGTCCGGATGCCGCACCCAGCCTCAGCCTGCCGGAGTCGTTTGATCGTGCCTGGCGTCGTGTTGGTCTGGCGTTGGACCGGATCGGATTTGTGGTGGAAGACCGTGATCGCGCCGGCGGCATCTACTTTGTCCGCTATGCCGACCCGGAAGCCAACACCAAGAAGGAAAAGGGTTTGCTGTCCAGGCTGGCGTTCTGGAGCTCGGACGACAGCAAGGTCAAGCCGCAGCGCTATCAGGTGCGTCTGAAGGGCACCGAAGCAGAGACTGCGCTGGCGGTTTATCTGGATGACGGTGCGCCGGCGAATAATGAAACCGGCAAGCGCATTGCCAGCCTGTTGTACGAGCAATTGAAGTAATGCGATTCGGATGTCTCGGCAGCGGCAGCAAAGGCAATGCCTGGCTGGTTCAAGCCGGAGACACCCGCGTCATGGTCGATTGCGGTTTCGGTCCGCGTGAAGCGGTCAAGCGGCTGGCTCGTTTAGGGCTGGAAGTCAGCGCCCTGAGTGCGATTCTGGTGACGCACGAGCATAGCGATCATGGCCGCGGCGCGGCGCAGATGGCGAGCAAGGCGCGCTGTTCGGTCTGGCTGACGCATGGCACGCACGCCATGCTGGAGGCGATCGACATCGCGCCCCTGGCTGCCCGGATTGTCGAAAGTCAGCAGAAGTTCGCCATCGGCGACCTGGAAATCACGCCTTACCCGGTGCCACATGATGCCCGCGAACCGATGCACTTCGTCTTCTCCGACGGTGCTCGTCGTTTTGGCCTGCTGACCGATGCCGGCCATGTCACGCCGCACATCGAGACGGTGCTGGGCGGATGTGATGCGCTGGCGCTGGAATGCAACCACGATGTCGCCCGACTTGAAGCCGGTAACTACCCGATTGCACTCAAGCGGCGCATCCTCGGTCGCTATGGCCATCTCGACAACGAAGCCGCCGCTGCACTGCTGAAGAAGATCGCCGGCGATAGCCTGAAACATGTGGTGGCCGCGCATTTGTCGGAACACAACAACTCGCCTGAACTTGCTCGCGCCGCATTGGCCGAGGCGCTCGGGTGCGAGCATGACTGGGTCGGCGTCGCCGATCAGGAAACTGGACTTGATTGGCGGGAAATCTGATGGATGTTATTAAAGGTATCAACCCGGAAACCACCCCGGCGCTGGAAGTGGCGACCAACTTCGACGAACTTGGTCTGGCAGCGCCGATTCTCGCGGCCGTGAAAGAGATGGGCTACAAGATACCCACGCCGATCCAGTCGCAAGCGATCCCGTTAGTTCTGGCGGGCCGCGATCTGATGGCGCAAGCCCAGACCGGAACCGGTAAAACCGCCGCTTTTGTGTTGCCGTTGCTGCAGAAAATGGTGCAGCACGCGAATGCCAGCGCCTCGCCGGCGCGGCATCCGGTGCGCGCCCTGGTCCTCGCGCCAACGCGCGAACTGGCGATCCAGGTGCATGACAGCGTGGTCGACTACAGAAAACACCTGCCCTTGCGCAGCACCGTCGTATTTGGTGGCGTCGACATGAAAGTCCAGCAGGCCGAATTGCGCAGCGGCGTCGAAATCCTGGTCGCCACCCCCGGCCGTTTGCTTGATCACGCCACGAGTCGCAGCGTGATGTTGTCGCAAGTGCAGTTTCTCGTGCTCGACGAAGCCGATCGCATGCTCGACATGGGCTTCCTGCCCGATCTCAAACGCATCCTCGACTTCCTGCCGACGCAACGCCAGACCTTGCTGTTCTCCGCCACTTTCGACGACAACATCGTCGGCCTGGCGCGCAGCTTCCTGCAGAACCCGCTCAAGGTCGAAGTCGCCCGCCGCAACACCTCCGCAGAAAACGTCGAGCAACTGGTGCACAAGGTGAAGGAAGAAGACAAGCTCGACGCGCTGATTCGCGTCGTGAAAACGCGTGGCATTGCCCAGGTGCTGGTATTCACCCGCACCAAAGTGTGCGCCGACAAGGTCGGCCATCGTTTGCAGAAACGCGGTATTCAGGCCGCCATCATTCACGGCGACAAGGCGCAGGTGGAACGCTTTGCCGCGCTGGAGGGCTTCAAGCAGGGCAAGGTGCAGTATCTGGTTGCCACCGATATTGCCGCGCGTGGCCTGGACATTGTCGAACTGCCCTGCGTGGTGAATTACGAATTGCCCTATGCGCCGGAAGATTACGTGCACCGCATTGGCCGCACCGGCCGCGCCGGCGCTTCCGGTCTGGCGGTCTCGCTGGTTTCGCCGGATGAAGAACGTTTGCTGGCGGGGATCGAGCGCTTCATCAAGCGCGATTTGAACGCCTCGCCATTGCCGGAAATGGCGCCACCAGCGCAACCGGTTCGTCCCGTCGCGGCAGCGTCGCCCAACCCTGTTTCCTCGGCCCCGTCGGTTGCAGCGTCACAGACATCGGGTTCCCGTTTTGGCCGCTCGCGTGCCGAACCGGTTTGCGCCTTGTTGATGCCGCCAATCCAGGCTGTGGATGCCTCATCCCCTGCCGCACCACCCGCATGAGCTCGGATTGGCTCTGGCTGGTCGGTTTGGGCGCGGTCGCCTGGTTTTGGTGGGACAGCCTGCAAAAACGCGAAATCGCAGTCCGCGCCGCCCGCTTCGAATGCGAACGCGCCAGCGTGCAGTTTCTCGATGACAGCGTCTCCCTCAGCAAAATGCGCTTGCGGCGCGACAACAACCATCGTGCCCGCATTTATCGGGAGTACTCATTCGACTACTCCAGCGTCGGTGATGATCGCCAGGCAGGTCGGGTTTATCTCCTCGGCGAGCGGGTTTTGACGGCGAATCTGATCGCCTGAGTCTGTGCGGTAATCTTTACCTAAATCCAGCAGTTAGCCGTGTTGTAGGAGCGTCCGCTTGCGGCGCGAGCGTTGTGGCATCGGCCCGCAAGCGGCGCCTCCTACCACTTTGCCGCCTCACTCAATAGGTGAATGTTGAAATCGGCCTATCGCCAACATCCACTTGGCTTCTCGGTCATGTCTCGCGGTCAACAGAGCTAGCGTAGCCCGGATGAAATGGAGTGGACCAATACAGGACAGACCACGGTTTCCTTGAGATTTTCCCAAGATTGTCTCCCCTGAAACGGCACGCACTCAAAACCCTTCGTCTTCCCGCAAATACCGCCATTGCCCTAACGGCAGATGGCCCAGCACGACGCGGCCGATACGTACGCGCTTCAATCCGATGACGGTCAATCCGACCAAATCGCACATGCGGCGGATCTGGCGTTTGCGGCCTTCCTTCAGGATGAAGCGGAGCTGGTCTTCGTTCTGCCAGGCCACTTGCGCCGGGCGCAGTTTCTTACCATCGAGTTCGAGGCCGTGGTTGAGCAATTTCATGCCTTGTTCGCTGAGCTGGCCCTGCACGCGCACCAGGTATTCCTTCTCGATGTCGGAGTCGTCGCCGATCAGTTGCTTGGCGACGCGGCCGTCCTGGGTCAGCACCAGCAGGCCGGTGGAGTCGATGTCGAGGCGGCCGGCGGGGGCAAGGCCTTTCAGGTGGTTGCCGTTGAATTCCGGGCCGCCGCTGCCCTGCCAGAAGGCTTCCGGGCGGATCAGCACGACCGCAGGTTTGTAGCCGGGTTCGGGCTGGCCGGAGACGTAGCCGACCGGTTTGTGCAGCAGGATGGTGACGCGTTGTTGCTGGGCTTTCTGGGCTTGCTTGCCGAGTTCGATCTTGCAGTTGGGTTTGACCCGCGTGCCCAGTTCGGAAATCGGCTGGCCATCAACGAAAACCAGGCCGCGTGCAATGTAGCTGTCGGCTTCGCGGCGCGAACAGATGCCGCGCTCGGACATCAGTTTGGACAGGCGGATGCCATCCGGGTTGGGTGTTGGCGGCAGGTTGGCCATTACGCACCCGCACTTGTGCTGGTCTGCCGATGCACCCAGTCGGCGCCCAGGCTACCCCAAAGGTTTTCGAGATAAGCCGGTGCGCTGACTTCCGCCAGTTTGGCGCGAGCTTCGGCCAGCTGCGCTTCGCAATGGGCGATGCCATCCGGTTCGCAGCGGGTGTTGGCCTCGGCGAGGAATCGCGTCAGGTAATCGACGTGGCGCTGATAGAGCGTGATGTCGCGCTGCTGCTTGATGCTCAGGCGTTGCTTGTACCAGTCGCTGGCGAGCAGATTTGCCTTGCTGAACAAATTGCGAATATCCGGGTGCGACAGGTCTTTGCCGTCGAACTTTCCTTCCGCCATGATGTGCAGCAGGGCTTTCAGCGGCGGGCAGGCGTCGTCGATCGAGCCGTCGTCGAGATAGCCCTGGGCGACTTTTTGATGCGCTTCGACGATGTGGTTGACGCCATCGACGAAGGCGGCCCGGTTTTGCGTCTCTGGGCGCAGCATGGCTTCGTCGAAGACCTGCATCGGGTCGTCGAAAATCTTGCCCAGGAAGGCGTGCATGAAGCGGGTGCTGATGCGATAGCCGAGGCGGCTGGCAAGTACGGACTGGCTGTCAAACTCGAAGTCTTCCAGCTTTTCCAGATAGCCTTTTTTGATCATCCAGCTTGCGTCGCGCTGTTCCGGCGTCAGGCGACACCAGATTTCCGGCATCAGGAAGCTGATGTCGTGATCGACGCGACGGTTCGGGCCGATGTGGCCGGCGGCGGTGGTGTAGCCGTCATGGCCGCACAGAATGAACGAAACCAGCGCGTTGTTGAGGTCGGCGGTGGCGCACAAGGCGTTGAACGGACCCTTGGTCAGAGCGCCTTCGGAGCCGGCGCCGGTGGTCGAGGGCGACTTGCCGGACAGGCTGGCGATGAAATCCATGAACAGCTCGGGCAGTTCCTGGTAGTGGATCGGTCCGTACACCGCCAGCGGCCGGATGCCCGGTTTCGGCGGGTTGTTGCGGCGGCCGGGCAGCATGGTGTTGACCGGCAGGTGCACCGGGTCGCTGATCCGCATGCGGCGGTACAGGCGGGTGCCCATGTCGGCGATGTGGCGTTCGATCGGGTTGACCAGGTCGGGCCGCGCTTGCAGGTAGCGCATGTTCGGGCTGGGTTTGCCATTCACCAGGCGCGGATGCGCCGAAGAGACGAAATAGCCGTCTTCGCTGGCGGCGGCTTCGATGAAACGCTGCATCGGCAGGCTGTAGTGATGGAAGGTCAATACGTCGTCGACCAGTTCGCGCGCGTCAGCGCGGGTGAGGGGCTGGAAGTTGGAAATGAAGTTGTCGTCCAGCGTCAGGTCGAGTTCGGTGTGCGGGTCGAGGCCGCGATACTTGGCGTCGTCCGGGCGCTGGAACAAACGGGTTTCGCAGTTGGCGACAATTTTGCATGCGGTTTCGCTGGCAATGCCGGTCTGGGTGTCGCGCAGCAGGCGAGTCGGAATGGTGGCGGAAACGGCGATGTCGTCTGCCAGTTGCACTTTCTGCGCGCCGACAAAATCCTGCCGCACCTTGCACACGCGCCAGGCGCCATCGTCGAGTCGGCCGACGCGCAGGAAGCTGGCTTCCAGGCGGCGACGGTGATATTTGAGTTCGTGCGCCGGCCGGCCATCGACCAGATCGACATTGAAATGCTCGCGCCAGTCGTTGCCCCATTCCGGCCGGTAGAAACGCTTGATTACGATGGCCAGCGCGCGAATATGCGGTGGAATCGATTCCAGCCAGGTGTTGTAGGCGTCGGTGTATTCCTCCGACGGGGTCAGCAGGCGAATCACCGAGCCCAAAGTGCGGTTGAGGGCAAACAGGCCACGCGTGTCCATGCCGCCAGCGGGCGGGGTTTTGAAGCGGTCGCAGAAGCTGTGCCTGAGCAGAGCTTCGACCTGATCGAGGTCGTGTTTCAGGTCTTGCACATAGAACGGGCCGGACAGCAGCGCACTGACCAGCGATTTGGAAATCTCCGATTTGCCGCCGCCGGAAACGGTGCATGGCTTGTAGCAGAAAGCGCCTTCGGCTTCGCTGCCGACCAGACGCCAGCTCGGTGCATGCGGGTGTTTTTCCAGGTGCACCTTGAAGCCGCATGGGTAGATGTAGGTGTGGCCGGCGAGCAGCTTCAACTGCCGCAGTTCGTTGCTCCAGGCCCAGTTGGCCTGCTGTTCGAGCAGGTCCATGTGGGTGTCTTCCGGCACATAGATGATTTGTGGATAGCGTTTGTCGATGCCGTGGCCTTCCGGGCGGAAGTCGATGTCGTCGGCATATAGCCGCATCATGTCCTGCATCGTGTGGCCATCGGCCAGATAACGCGAATCGAGGCTGTAGCTGTCGCCCAGGTTGAAGCTGGGGAAGGCCAGCGCGCCACCGGAATGTTCTTCCTCACTGCCACCGAACAGGTTGGCGGCATAACTGATCTGTGACTTGATTTCCTTCTTGCTGTAGCCGAAATAGTTGTCGGCGATCAGCGTGACGATGACGCCATCCATGTCGCGGCAAACAATCTTGAAGGCGCCGCCATCGTTGTAGCACTCGTCTTCATTTTGCCAGCACATGCCGTCGCGGCGCTGGCGCTCGGTGGCGTCATTCCAGTGCGGCAGGCCGACATCCTTCTTCAGCAATCCGGTCAGATGCGGCGCCAGGATGACGCAGCCGGTATGGCCGGACCAATGCGTCACGTCGAGACCGGCGTCGTTCTGCGGCAGGTACGGGTCGCCGGCATTACCGAAGATGCGCTCGACGAAATCGAGATTCGAGACCAGGCCGCCGGGCGCGAAGAAACGCGTTTCCATGCGCTTTTCCGGCATCACGCCGGCCACTTCGGGCGACACCAGCGGGCGCAGCAGCAGTGAAACCCAGAGCTTTGCACCGGGTTCCTGTTCGGCGGTGAAGGGCAGGTTGAGCAACGCCTCGGGTGGGTTCATCGCGGCGTTGAACAGTGTCGCGAAGGTCGCCGCCGGCACCGCTTTCTTGTCCCAGGGAATCGGCAGGCCGCCTTCGACAATATGGAACACGCCAACGGTGGTGCGGCGGTCTTTGCTCGGGTTGTGCAGCACGCCCTGGCGGATGCGGTAGGAAGTCAGCCATTGCGATTGAAACAGGTCGCCATCGGCCGGCAGGGAAAGTTCGGCGGCGAGCCCGGCGCGGTCGAGCACGAA
>CAZUSF010000035.1:0-11433 GCA_964623355.1 uncultured Thiobacillus sp.
AGGATCAGCGAGCCGACAGGTAGGCAGGGAAGGCATTCTTGTCGAGCAGAATTTCAATCAGGTTGATCACACCAGTCAGGTCAGCGTCGGCGAACAGGACGTCCAGCTCGGCTTCGGTTTCGATGCGGTGATGCTGAATGCCGAATGACTGCGCCAACAACGCGAAATCCGGATTCACGAAATCACAGTCAATGTAGCGCTCGCCGTACAACTGGAACTGGTTCTTGCGGATCAGGCCCATGGTGGCGTTGTTGATCACCACCACATTGAGTGGGATGTTGTAGTTCACCGCCGTCATGATTTCCATGCAGCACATCTGGAAACCGCCGTCGCCGAGAATGGCAAAAGTCGGCGCCCCCGGGGCAAAGAAATGCGCGCCGATGGCGGCCGGAATCGCATGCCCCAACGAGGAAATACCGGAATTCGGGAAATAGTGATTGGCATCGGAGACATCGAAAAAGCTCTGCGCGAACACGATGTTGTCGTCAAAGATCAGCGCGTCATGCGGGAAGCGGCGGGCAAGGCCGCTATAAAACGCCTCCATCAAACGGAACTTGGCGCGCTGCGCGGCGGCGCCTTCCGCCAGCGGCTGACTTTCGTTTTCACGATGATCATCCAGCTTGTCCAGGCTACCCCGTTCAGTGCCTTCCAGCGTCGTCAACAACGCCGTCAGCACTTCGCGGATATCGCCGTGGATTGCGATATCCGCCTTGAACACCTTGCCCAGCTGACCGGCGTCGCGGTCCACCTGCGCCACTTTTTTGCCAGCCAGCAGCTTCTTGTCCCACAGATAACTGGTGCGCTCGTTGAAGCCGGCGCCGAGAAAAATCACCAGATCGGCGTGTTCGACGATGTAACGATAGGCCTGGCCATTCGAGGTAACACCGAGGCAGCCAAGCGACAGCGCGCTGCCTTCGCTGACCACGCCCTTGGCTTTCAGGCTCGATGCCACCGGGATGTGCAGCGCCTGACTCAGCTCCGCCACCAGTTCGCGCGCACCGGCCTTGATGCAGCCATAGCCGGCGATGATCACCGGATATTTCGCGGCCTGGATCAGCTCTGACAGCTCGCTCAATGAACCGTCATGCGTTGCCGCCGGCACGGCCTGGCGCGATGCCGGCACTTGCAGATGCAGGTGATCGAGCACATCGGCATCGACCATTTCCTTCTGCACGTTGTACGGAATGCTCAGCAGCACCGGCCCCGGCTCGCGCCCGAACAGCGCCCGCGTCGCCTGATTCAGCACCTGGCCCAGGTAATCGGTGCGTTCGATCAGCTTGTGATAACGCGTGATGCTGGAAAACAGCACGCCCTGGTCGATCGCGCCGCCCTCGCCCGAGCTTTCCTGCAAACCACCCTTGCCGAAAATGTAGGTAGAGGTTTCACCGGTGATGATCAAAACTGGCAGGCGTTCGGCATAGGCATTGGCGATGCCGGTGACCAGATTGGTCGCCCCCGGCCCAGCGGTGGCGATGCAGGCAGCGATCTTGTCCTCGCCCTGCTGGTGCGACACGCGCGCATAACCGCCGGCCATGAACGCCGCGCCCTGCTCATGCTTGACCAGAACAGTCTTCACTTTCGAGTCGCGCAACTGGTCGTAGATCGGCAGCACATGGGCGCCAGGCATGCCGAAGATGACTTCGACGCCAAGGCGTTCCAGATAACGGACGATCAGTTCACTGACGGTAATTTTCATGCTGTGGCGGGAGGGTACGCTTGGCGCGCTCTGCATTGGTGCGGCGGAAGGGCGGGATTTGAGCACAAGACGCCGCGTGCGGGAACCTTACGGCACGGCGGAAAGGCCGTTCTGATCAAGCGGTTATCTTCAGGCCAGGCAGGCAATCATCATTCCGACGGCGGCTCGAACGGCTCCGGTTCGTGCAGTGCGAAGCCCTGCGCGTAGTCGACACCCATCTCTTTCAGAATCTCGGCGATCACCGGTTTGTGGACATATTCGGCGATGGTCTTGATGCCATGCACCCGCGCGACTTCCATGATCGAACGCACTACGGCGTAATCGCGCGCATCGGTATGCAGGTTCTTGACGAACAAGGCGTCGATCTTGAGGAAATCCACCTCCAGCCGACGCAGATAGGCAAACGAAGACAGGCCGGCGCCGAAGTCGTCCAGCGCCACCGAAGCACCCATGCCGCGTACCCGTTGGAAGAATGCCAACGCTCGATCCAGGCTGCCGATGGCCGCTGTCTCGGTGATTTCAAAACAGATTCGCGCCGGGTCGACCGCATAGCGACTGAAGCAGCTCGCCACGAAATCCCCGAGGTCGTCGGCCGACACGGTGGCGCCGGACAGATTGATGGCGAACACCGTTTTCTTGCACAAGCTGCATTTCCCATCGCCGATCAAGCGGAACACCCGATCCACCACCCAGCGATCAACTTGCGGCATCAGGTTGAAGCGTTCCGCCGCCGGAATGAACACGCCGGGCGAAATCAACCGGCCCTGGTCGCCCACCATGCGCAACAGGATTTCGACATGATCTTCGAGCCCCGGCTGCAATGGCACGATGCGTTGGTAGAACAGCACCAGCCGATCTTCCTTCAGCGCCGAGGCAATCTGCGCCACCGAGAGAAACTGCGCCCGCTGCGACTGGTAATACGCATCCTCGGCCGCGTACACCTCGATCCGGTCGCGCCCCTTGTCCTTCGCCGCGTAACAGGCCTGGTCGGCGGCAATCAGCAATTCATCCATGCCCTGCGTGGCGTCGCGCAATTCCACCATGCCGATTGAAGCGCCGATGTGAAAATACTGGCCCTGATAGACAAAAACATGGCCGCGAATGCTGTCGATCAGCTTTTCCGCGCGGCGGTGGGCATCGGCCAGATCCGCCAGCAATAGCAGGCCGAACTCGTCGCCGCCGAGTCTTGCCAGGAAGCCTTCCAGCACGCTGTTGCGCATCACCGCGCTGATTTCACGCAACAACTGGTCGCCGGCGGAATGGCCACAGGTATCGTTGACCAGCTTGAACTGGTCGAGATCGATGTAGAGCAGCGTACGCGCCTCGCCGCCGCTGCGCAGCGCCACCAAGGCCGTTTCGAGTTCGCGCTCGAAGGCGCGCCGATTGTGCAAACCGGTGAGGACATCATGGCTGGCCTGATAGACCAGTTCCTCGCGGGCGTGATGTTCCAGCGAGATGTCGCGCATGCTGGAGCGATAACCGAGCGAAACCCCGGCCTCGTCGAAAATCGGTTGCCAGGACATCGCCAGCCAGATGATGCGGCCGTCCTTGCGCCGGATGCGGAACTCCTGGTCGTGCCCGGTTTGCCCGGACAAGCCGAGGCGATGGCAGTTCAGAATCAGCGCGTGATCGTCGCCAAAGACCAGCTGCATCGGAAAATCCGCCATCGCCTGGCATTCCGCCGGCGAATAACCGGTCAACCGTTCCACCGCCGGATTGATCCAGCGCAAACTGCCGTCCGGCGCGAACCAGTTCTCCCAGCCATAGGTGTAATCGGCGATGGCGCGCGAACGCTGCTCGCTCTCCGACAACGCATCGATGCGGCCCTGCACCGCGCCCGCCATCAGATTGAAACGCTCGGCCAACTGCCCCACCTCATCGGCGGAACTGATATTCACCCGGATCGTGTAATCGCCCTGCGCGACCCGCTCGCTGGCATTCATCAACGCCGACAGATGCCGGGTCAGCCACAAGCCGATCAACGACAGCAGCAGCATCGTGGTCAGAATCTCAGCTAGCGCAATCATGCTGCCCTGGGTCAGCAACTCGCGTTTCGCCGTCTGGATGAAATCGGTCGACAGGCCATATTGCACATCGCCGTAAACCTGGCCCAGGTAATCGACGCTGAAGCGGACATGCCGGACATTACCTTCAACGGCTTCGAGGCTGGGCGGCGGCAAGGGTTTTCCACTTTCCCAGCCAGACGCCGCCAGCGTGCGGCCCTGCTTGTCGATCACCACCAGATAGCGCACATCTTCCGCCTGCTTCCAGCCGTCCAGAATATCGCGCAATGTGGCGTAATCGCGCGATGCCAAGGGCAACGCCACCGCCGTCTTGTAGGCCAGTTCGATCGCCTGGATGCGCGATTCCAGTTGCTGACCGAGATGCTGATCGATCAGCCGCACGCTATTGCCAACCAGCAAGCCGAGCATCACCACCTCGACCAGGATGCTGGCCAGCAGCAACTTGCCGCGCAGGGTCAGACGTTTGAACATGGCGCTGGTAGCCCGGCTTTACAGGCCCATCATCTGTTTCACGATCGGCACATAAGGCTGTAGCGCCTTCAGGTCGTTGGCACCGATCGGGTCGTAGCCCAGGTAACCGGTATCACGAAAGAAGGCTTGCCCTTCCGGCGTAGCCGGGAAACGCTGCAACGCGGCGCGCACCTGTTCCACCTGCGCCGGCCCGAGACGGTTATGCGCCAGCGTCATCAGATGCGGTACCTGTACCGTGGTGGGCAACTCGCTGACCTTGGCGCGCACATCGGGCGGCACCTGTTTCAGCGGTGTAAAGGTGGTCAGCGCGGCATCCAGATCGCCCACCGCGACGGCAGCAATCGCAGCGCCATGGGTGGTCTTTTCCAGCACTTCGAAGTCGCGCCCGGCCTGCAAGCCCTGCTCGTCCAACCAGCGCAAACCGACGATGGAAGAGACCGAAAGTCGATTCGACAAGCCGATGCGCTTGCCCTTCAACTTGCCTACGCTGTTGATGCCGGCATCCTTGCCGACCACGAAAATCGGCTTCAGGCTGGTCTTGTAATGAAATAGAGGCGCATAGCCTTGTTCGATGCACATGACGCCGAAATGCGGCCCGGTAATCAGCAGATCGAACGCGCCCGCCAGTGAATCGCGATGAAAGGCGGCGTAATCGGCCGAAGTAAACACCTCCACCGGCCGTCCCAGCGCCGCCTCCAGATGCAAACGCAGCGGCTGATGCGTCTTGATCAACGCCAGCGTGCTGTTGAACGGCATGATGCCCAGGCGCAGGGCGGATTGCTGCGCGTTGGCAAGCGTCGCGGCGAGCAAGATGATCAGAAACCCGGCAAAACGAACACATCGAGACATTTCGTTGATCCTATTCGGGTTGGACAAGCTGCCCATGCAGACGCAGTCGTATTACTTTCGATATAGGTATATCGGCACGATTCCACCAGGCTTGAATCAAACCTGCCCGTCCGGCGTCGGCCGCATCAGCCAGCGCCGGGCGAAGGCGGCAGCGCTCTCGGGCGCGCCGAAGTGATATCCCTGCGCCGCCAGACAGCCCATGGCCAGCAGGGTCTCCGCCTGAGCCGGGGTTTCGACGCCCTCGGCCAGTGTGGTCATCTCCAGCGTGCGGCCCATGCCGATGATGGTGTTGACGATGGCGTAGTCGTTGTGATCATCCAGCATGTCGCGCACAAAGGAGATGTCGATCTTGACCTTGCCCACCGGCAACCGCTTGAGATACGCGAGCGAGGAATAGCCGGTACCGAAATCGTCGATCGAGAGCGAAAAACCCATCGCTTTCAAGCGGCCGGCGATGTTGATCGCCAGTTCGACATTGCGCATGAGTCCGCTCTCGGTCAATTCCAGGTCGAACATCTCGGGGGACAAACCGGCCCGGCGCACGATGGCCAGCGCCTGCTCGGGAAAGTCGACGCTTTCGATCTGCTGGGTGGCGATGTTGACCGCCAGACGTCCGGGCAGCGTCAGGCCCGCGGCCTGCCAGGTATTCAACTGCTGACAGGCTTCTTCCAGCACCCAGGCGCCGAGTTCAACCATCAGCCCGCGCTCTTCGGCGATTGGGATAAACACTGCCGGGCTGAGCGGGCCATGTTCCGGTGAATGCCAGCGCAAAAGCGCCTCGGCGCCAATCAGCTTGCCGGCGTCAAGACTGACCTGCGGCTGATAGTGCAATGACAGTTCGCCACGATGCTTTTGCAGGGCCGCCTTCAGGTCGCGCACCAGAACCATTCGTTCAGCCAGGCCAATGCTCATATCCGGCCGGTAGAAGCGATAGCCGCCACCGGAGGCCTTGGCGCGGTACATCGCCACATCGGCATGTTGCAGCAAGTCGTCCGCGGTCTTGCCATCGAGCGGGTAGAGCACAATGCCGACGCTGGCGGCGAGGGAAAACTGGTGTCCCATCGTCGCCAGCGGTTCGTTCAAAGTCGCCAGCAGGCGTTCGGCGATCAGCGCGGCGGCCACCTGATCGGCGCCAGCGGCGAGCACGACAAATTCGTCACCGCCCATGCGCGCCATGGATTCATCATGGCGCAGGACAGCCTGAAAACGCCGCGCCACTTCCTGCAGTACGCGGTCGCCCATCGAATGTCCCTGGGTATCGTTGATTTCCTTGAAGTGGTCGAGGTCGATAAACAGCAAGCCCAGCGATTGCTCGTGACGCTGCGCGTTGGCCAGCGCCTGCTCCAGGCGATCCAGCAGCAAGGCCCGGTTTGGCAGCCCGGTCAGGGTGTCGTAAAAAGCCAGGCGTTGCAGTTTTGCCTTCGCGCCCTTGCGTTCGGTGATGTCCTGCAAACTGATCTGGAGCAAGGTGCGATCACGAAAACGGAAGGCCATGAGATGGACTTCCGCATCCCATTCCGAGCCATCCGGACGTCGGTGGCGACACTCGAACACATCGGACGCCTGTTGCAGTCCAATCCGGACATGTGCCTCGATGACTTCGGCCGTCGGGCTTCCGTCATGCTGGACGGGGGTCGTGACATCCAGCGGCGTTAGTCCCAGCAATGCGTCGCGGTCTTGCAACTGATAAATCCTGACCGCAGCCTGATTGCAATCGACGAAGCGACCGGTTTCCGGATCCAGCACAACCAGCGGAATCAGCGAATCGAAGAAGAGCACCTTGTTGTAGGTCTCGCTCTCCTTGATCCGCGACTCAGCCGCCTGCAGCGCTTCGATCTGTCGGCGCAAATCTTCCGCCTGAACCGACAACCGGTTCTGGTTGCTCAGCAACATGTCGCGCATCGCCGATTGCGCCTCGGCAAGCTGGCGAATTTCAGTGATCTCGCTGACCACCAGCGGCGGCGTATCGAAATCCAATTGGCCGATCCGCTCGCTGGCCAGGGCGAGCGATTCCAGCGGGCGGGCGATCGCGCGCGCCTGGACGCGCGCAATCAGGATCGCCAGCATCAGGATCAGGGCCAAACCACCAGCCAGTGACCATGCCACGGGTTGCCAGTCCGGCACGAAGTCCGCCGTGGGCGCCATGACCACCACCCAGAACCGCTGCCCGCCCAGGACATATGGCCGCACATTCGCCAGGCTCGGCGTCACGCCGGAACGGAAATGAAACACTGCCTCGGTCTTGTCTGCCGCCAACCAAGCGGCTTTGAGATCGTCCACGCTGAGCAGACCGAGTTCGGCAACCGGCTGCAGCACTTTCTTCAGCCAGATGTTTTCCTGCTGACCGGGTGGCAAGGCCGGCAAAGCCAGAACGCGCCAGTCATCGGTCACTACCATCGCCATGCCGCGCTTGCCGACACTGGCGCTCAGCGTGGCCTGCGACAGATCGCGCAGCATCAGATCGAAGCCGATGACGAAATCGCGACCATCGTTCAGATGGAGCCGGGTTGATGCCGAAATGCCCGGGTCGCCGGTGGTGAAAAACGGATAAGGGTCGGTCCATTGCACCCGATTTGCCTCACCAGCCAAAGCGGCTAGGTACCAGGGCCGCTGGCGGGCGTCGTATTCCACTGCTTGCCAACGACGGGTCACGTTGCCGGCCGGGTCATGCTCGAAGAATTGATGGCGGGCGCCCCATGCAGGCAGATTCGTCATCCGATTGCGCCAGCGGCCATCGGGCTGTTCCAGCAACAGCCAGGCCTGGCCAGTGGAGGTGCCCGCCACCACCGAGGTCACCTGAGGCAAGGTTTTCAGCACCGGCATGAAAATCCGGTTGAATTCGTCCGGGCTGTTCTGGTCCGGCGCCTTGCCATCCAGCCAGCCACGCGCCATCAACAACAAAATCTCGGCCGGCGCGAAAGTGGCGTTAAGACGGGTTTCGACCCGCATGGTGGCCATATTGAACTGGTCTGCGGCCATGCGCTCCGAGATCGGGCGCAAGCCAAACAGGATGAAGGAAGCCCCAAGAAGCAGCGCCGCAGCGACAACAAGCAGACTCCAACGCGTCTGAATGACACGCCTTAACGAACGAGGCGGAGTGTGGTTGGGCATGTCGGGGCTTTTACATTGTGACTACGTTGTCATTCCGTTGTTATGTCATTGTCAAATTTGAATATTTCTAAGATTGCCGCCGCCCTTGCACCGGAAAAAATGTCAATTTCAAAGGATGGTCAGCTGCATGAACGAAGGTGTTAGCGGCATAGTTTTATCGCAGCTTGAGGGCTTTCTACGACGTTATTTCGTTGCATCCCCAGACGCACGCGCCGCCGACACGACGGCAGCCACGATGGCAGCCAGCAGCCAGATCACCCCAAGCCAGAACACGGCGGCCAGAACCCAACCGAAAACCGTAGGTGCACACCAGCCCCAACCGCACAGGCCGTCGTGCTGCAACACCGCAGGAACGCCTGCTTTGTGGAACAGCAAAATGGAGAGGTACGGAATCAACACCAGAATACCCAGCGCTGAATCGCCATATCCCTCAAAGAACAGCGCCGGCAGCAGCACCAGAACATAGAGGCCAACCAGCAATGCAAAAATTTTCAGCGTCGTCATTCGGTCCTGGCCCCCTCAAGAAACACGGTGCAAGCGATTGACACGCGATGGTGCGCGTGGCGCACCCTACCTTCGCTGCATCATTCCGGCCGGCTCCGGGTTGACGAATGAATCAGTGCTTGCCTGACTTTTCAAACGCGTTTTCACCCTGCGTAGCCATGCAGCCGACCCGCGTTTTCAATATTCCAGCGGAACTGCTCCAGCAGGGCCTGGCGGATTTGATTCATGTCCAGGGTGTAGATGTCGCTGGGGAAGAGGAATTCGGCGACGCCGGAATCGAAGATGCGCTTCACTTCGTACTCGTCGTGGGCAATGTCCCGCTGGTAACGATAGTTCAGGTAGGAGGCATTGGTGTGCAGGATCAGTTCGACCCGCATGCCACCCATGCGGGCGAAGAACTTGAGCATCGGCGTCTTGCCGCTGCTGCCGACATTCCTGGCGTCACGCACGCTGCCACCGGTGAGCGTGTCGGAGATGTCTTCCAGGGTCATCAGCGAGCCGGCCTTGATCGCGGAGCGGGTCATGTGCCGCACGAAGCGCTTCACGTCGCTGATGGTGTCCAGTACGGCCATCAAGCCCAGTTCATCGTCCACCGCCAACGCCGGGTTCTTCTCGTTCTTGCGCAGCAGCTTGAGCACCTTGGCGGCGGAATCCTTCTTGCGCACGCTGACGTAGACCGGAATGTCGCGCTCCCCATCCTGGAACTGGCGCCGCTTGACCAGGGTGAGTTTCTGGTCCGGCTCCAGTGAACCGAGCTGTGACCGGGTCTGTGGGGTGATCACCTGGACGTCCAGGCAGCGGAAGTCTGCCGGGTCGTGGCGGCTCAACAGGTAGGAGGCTTCCAGTTCGCCGATCTTGAGGCGAGGACTCCAGACGTTGCGGTTGAGGAATTCCAGGAAGGTGTAGAACTTATTCTCGATATCGGTTTCCCGTTCGCGCTGATCGATGGCGCCCGCCAGATTCATCAGCATCAGCTTGCGCTTGGCTTCGAAACGAGCCTTCTTGTGGAACCGGTTGTCGAACACCCGCAACAACAGCTCCACCGGGTCGTGAGTGGTCTCGATCTCGTTGTTGGTCTCCACGTAGGCGGCGTACGGGGCCAGAAGTTTGTTGCGCATCAGGTTGATGACGGCGTCGGCGGTCTGCGCGTATTCCTTGATCTTGCTGCGGATTTCCGAGGTGCTGCCGACGATGCCATACAAGCTGCCCAGCAGCCGGTAGGCCCGCTCGCTGCGGCGCGCTCGCAGGGCTGAATCCACCAGCAGTTGGGTCATCTCCTCGAAGCGCTCGATCTGCAGGAAATCGAAGATCTGGGCGCGCACCACCCGGTACTTGGTGACCAGCAGCCGGTCGCCATTGAACTGCCGCGCCCAGTTGCGGGTTTCTCCGGAAAAATGCCGGCGCAGGGCGACGCCGTCGGAAACGGCAAACGGGCCGTCCTGCTTCATCGTGGTGAAGATGGAATATTCGTCTAGAAGGCTCATGAAGGTGGGGCAATCTCCAGCAATCACAGGAAAGGGGCTGCGCCCCCTGCTCAGGTTGGATTCTAGGCCAGGCGCCGACTAACTGTCGGGTGAGGCGGAAAACTGTCGGAAGCGCTGCTTGCGGGCCGATCCCGCGATGCTCGCGCCGCAAGCGGACGCTCCTACAACCCGAACATCTACCGAATTCAGGATCATCACGCGGTCACCACTTGCGGCTAAGCTTCAACCACTCCACCGCCAACCTCTCTTCAGCCTTTATGCCCGCCGCCCCTCAAGTCAATAACCCAGGCAACCTCATTGGCCAACTGTCCGAGCCCTGGCTCTGGCAAGTCATCACCGTAGTTCTGGTGATCATCGCGATCAATATCGGTGCCTATTACCTGCTGCGCCATATCGAAAAAGTCGCCAGCCGCACCCGCTCGGTCTGGGACGATGCGTTGATCAAGGCCGCGCGTTTACCGGTCACCTTGCTGCTGTGGACAGTAGGTACATCGGTCGCGCTGCGCATTGTTCACCAACATACCGGCATGCTGTTCTTTGACTGGGTCGCGCCCGGTCGCAACGTGCTGTTGATCATTGCACTGACCTGGTTGTTGATTCGACTGATCAGCAACGCGGCAACGAACATCATCGCGCTCCATCTGCTCAGCGAGGAAACCGTCGACCGCACCACGGTCGAAGCTCTCAGCAAACTGGGTCGCATCTGCGTCGTGGTGGTCGCGCTGCTTTCGATCCTGCAAACCCTTGGCGTCAGCCTGGCCGGCGTGCTCGCGTTTGGCGGCATCGGCGGCATCGCGGTCGGTTTTGCCGCCAAAGACCTGTTCGCCAACCTGCTCGGCGGCCTGACCATTTATATGGACCGGCCCTTCTCGGTCGGCGAATGGATTCGTTCGCCGGACAAGAATATCGAAGGCACGGTCGAACAGATCGGCTGGCGCAACACCCGCATCCGCGCCTTCAACCGCAACGCCATCTATGTGCCGAATGCGCTGTTCACCAATATCGTGGTGGAAAACCCGTCACGCATGACGCATCGGCGGATCAAGGAAACCATAGGCTTGCGATATCAAGACATCGGCAAGATGGCCGCCATTGTCGATGACGTCAGAAGCATGTTGGTAAACCATCCCGAGATCGATACCGAAACGACATTGATCGTCAACTTCACCACCTTCAGCGATTTCTCTCTCAATTTCTTCATCTACGCCTTTACCAAAACCACACTTTGGGAGCCGTACCATATGGTCAAACAAGACGTATTGCTGAAGATCGCCGCCATCATCGCCGCGCATGG
>CAZUSF010000035.1:11533-13179 GCA_964623355.1 uncultured Thiobacillus sp.
GAAACTGACCAGCAGGTTGATCAAGCCAATGCATGCGACGCCAAGCAACGCCCAAGCCAGCACAGCACTGGGCAGGGCAAAGTCGAACAGCGTCAACGCGGTGCCGACATTGGCACTGGCGAATGCGACATGGCGAATGTCGATAGGCAGGCCGGTGAGTTGGCCGACACTGCCGGCGAGACCGAGGAACATGCCGAAGAACAGATTGCCCAGCAGCGCGCCATAGTGTTCATCAAGATAGCGACACAGGCGCGCACGTCGGCTCGGTGCAAGCCACTCCAGCCAGGGATGTCGGACGATGCGCTCGGCCAACAGAAGGTAGCGCATCTGGTTGTCGTAATAACCCGCGACCAGGCCGGAGAGAAACAACCCGACACCCGCAACGGCTGCAAACCAGAGTGCACCGCTGGCGAATGGGTGCAATTCCTCAAGCAATCGGGTCGCTTTCGTCGCATCGACAATGGGGGTCGCGAACAGTTGGGGCCAGGCCCATGCGATGACGATGGCAACGGGAATCGCCAGCAGGACGTTGCCAAGAATGGCGATGTACTGGGTTCGCACCACGTCGCGCACCAACTCGGCGAGCTTTCCCAGTTCGCGCGAGCGGGCGTTCTCAAGTCCTGCGGCCAGCGTGGTGGCGGTCATCGCCGGTTGCTTGGTGGCCACTACGCCACCCAGCATGTGGATCAGCGCAAAGCCAAGTCCGTAGTTGAGTCCATAGACCAGCCCCTCGGTCAACGGCGGCAGGTGCAGCAGTGACAGGCGCAATTTCAGTGCGGCCATGGCGGCGATGATGATGCCGCCGCCAGCCGCCGCCAGAAACATGGCAAACCAGGCGCTGCGATCGCCGGCAATGTAATGCTCGCCATGGCGGCTGGCGTTGTCGGTGACGTTGCGCGCCAGCAAATTAACGTTGCGTCCGATGAAGCCGAAGACTTCATTTCGGGTATTCAACGCATGCGCCAACGTTTTGAACAGCCGTACGGCGGGCTCCCCCCGCGCATTGTTGAACAAGACATCGAGCAGCAGTTCAAAGCGCTCGATAAGTTGTTCCAGACGCGCCAGCAGGTAGGTCAGCCGCACGCTGGCGCCGGACTCAAGGCTGTGACGGCGTATTCGGGCAATGACCTCACGGCATTGTTCCAGCAGGACATCGAGATGGCATGCCGCCTCCGGCGCGGGCAATTGGCCCTGTTCAAGCGCACGACGATGCAGATCCAGAAACTCGGCGTTCTGGGCCAGGAACGGTGATTCGTGGCGATGCAAGCTAGGCTCGTTGCGCAGCAGCTCACGGTCGATTCCGGCACCGGCTATACGCGTCGAGAGCAGGCGCGCAGCGTCGAGCAGAGCAGCGGCTGCGCGGTGCCCCTCGACCGTTCCGGCACGGTCCAGTTCCAGCGTCGCGGCCAGATGCAGCCAATCGGCATCGGGTACGGCAGCAATCCAGCGATGGTCATCAGGCTGATTCAAGATACTGCTGACCCGATCGTCCAGTCGATCAAGGTCGGGGACGCTGGGCAGCAAGCGTTGTCCGATACGGCGCTTGAGTTCAAGAGGAAAGCCCATCGCAGACTGAACCCCGGCCTCGGCATAGAGCGCGTTGGGGTCGTCCATGCCAAGCAGGGAAAACAACTCCAAGCGGAGCG
>CAZUSF010000036.1:0-12970 GCA_964623355.1 uncultured Thiobacillus sp.
TTCTAATCCTATAATCGGTGCATGCCCCTCATCATAGAAACGTGCACGGCGCAGCATATCGGCGACCGCGACGAGCAGCAGGATCGTGTTGCGCTGTTTCCGCATCCCGCCCAGAAGACCGCGCTGTTGGCGGTACTGGCTGATGGCATGGGGGGGCACAGCGGAGGGGCGCTGGCCGCCGAGCAAGTGGTGCTTTCCGCGAAAAACGTGTTTCAGGGATATGGCCTGGCGGCGGGCGAGATGCAGGCTTTGCTGGCCGAAGGCATCAACGATGCGCATGCCGGCATTCGTTTGTGTCGCCAGACGACCGAGCAGGATCCGCATAGCACGGCCTGTTTGCTGCTGGTCTATGGCGGGAACGCTGCGTGGGCGCATTGCGGCGATTCCCGCGTTTATCATTTCCGCCATGGCGAGCTGGTATCGCGCACCCGCGACCATTCGCATGTGATGCATCTGGTTGAGCTTGGTTATCTCACCGAGGCGCAGGCTGAACAACATCCGCAGAAAAATTTACTGGTCTCCTGCCTGGGCGATACCGATCCGCCCAAAATCAATTTCGGACAGGCTGTTTCGCTCGTGGAGGGCGATTGTTTTCTGCTCTGTTCGGATGGCTTGTGGGCGCATTTTGGCGATGCCGAAATGGGCAGGATTCTCAACGATAATCCGCCGCGTCAAGCGGCAGAAATACTTATCAACGGCGCGCGTGAACGGGCCGGCGGGCGCGGCGACAATTGCTCGCTGGTCATCGTGCGCGTCAAGCCGGCCGTGCCGGACATAACGTTTGCTGTATAGCCGAACATAACAAGGAGAGGAGACATCATGCCATTGACCATAGGGGTCCCGAAGGAAACGTTTGCCGGCGAGAGGCGTGTCGCCACCGTTCCGGAGCTTGTCGAGAAGCTGATCAAGCTCGGTTTTGCCGTGGCCGTCGAATCCGGCGCAGGCTCGGCAGCGAATTGCGACGACGACAGCTACCGGGCTGTCGGCGCGACGGTGATCGACAGCGCCGCGGCGTTGTGGTCTGCCGCTGACATCGTTTTCAAGGTAGGCGTGCCGAGCGCTGCGGAAGTCGGTCTGATGCGCGAGGGCGGCATGCTGATCGGTTTCGTCTGGCCGGCGCAAAATCCCGAACTGATGCAGCAACTGGCGGAGAAGAAGGCTACCGTGCTGGCCATCGACGCGCTGCCGCGCCAGCTTTCGCGGGCGCAGAAGATGGACGCGCTGACCTCTCAGGCCGGCGTTGCCGGCTATCGTGCGGTGATTGAGGCGGCCAATGCCTTTGGCCGTTTCTTTGCCGGCCAGATTACTGCTGCCGGCAAGGTGCCGCCGGCCAAGGTGTTCATCGCCGGCGCCGGCGTCGCCGGCCTGGCGGCGATCGGCACGGCGGCAGGGCTGGGCGCCATCGTGCGCGCCAACGACACGCGCGCCGAAGTGGCCGACCAGGTGAAGTCGATGGGCGGCGAATTCGTCAAGGTCGATTACGAGGAAGAGGGTTCCGGTGGTGGCGGCTACGCCAAGGTCATGTCGGAAGGCTTCCAGGCGGCTCAGCGCGAGATGTACGCCAAGCAGGCGCGCGAAGTCGACATCATCATCACCACCGCGCTGATTCCCGGCAAGCCTGCCCCCAGGCTGATTACCGCCGAGATGGTGCAGAGCATGAAGCCCGGCAGCGTTATCGTCGACATGGCGGCCGAGCGCGGCGGCAACTGCGAACTGACCGAACCCGGCCAGGCCGTGGTGAAACACGGCGTGACCATCGTCGGCTACACCGATCTCAACTCGCGCCTCGCCAAGCAGTCCTCGACACTGTACGCCACCAACCTGTTCCGCTTGATGGAAGAGCTGTGCAAGACCAAGGACGGCAATATCAACGTCAATATGGAAGACGATGCCATCCGCGGCCTGACCGTCATCAAGGACGGCGAGATCACCTGGCCCGCGCCAGCCCCCAAGATTGCCGCTGCGCCGCCGCCCAAACCAGCCGCCGCCGCGCCTGCCGCGAAGAGCGGCGGACATGGTCATGGCAGTCCCAGCGCACCGATGTCCGGCGGCAAGCTCGTCGTGATGATGGCCGTCGCCGCTGCGTTGTTCGCCTTCATCGGCTATGGCGCGCCGACGGCCTTCCTTGGTCACTTCACGGTGTTTGTCCTGGGCTGCTTTATCGGCTACATGGTGGTGTGGAACGTGACTCCGGCGCTGCATACGCCCCTGATGAGCGTGACTAACGCGATTTCCAGCATCATCGCCATCGGCGCCCTGATCCAGGTGGCACCGCCGCTGGCGGCGGGCGCCGCCGAGGGGCGCATGTCCGGGCTGATTCTCGGCCTGGCCATCGTCGCGCTGGCGCTGACGACGATCAACATGTTCGGCGGTTTTGCCGTTACCCAGCGCATGCTGGCGATGTTCCGCAAGTAAGCGAAGGAGACCCCACATGACTGCAAATATGGCAACCGTCGCTTACATCGGCGCAACGATTCTTTTCATCCTGAGCCTGGGCGGGTTGTCGCACCCCGAAACCTCGCGGCGCGGCAACCTCTACGGCATGATCGGCATGGCCATCGCGGTGCTGGCCACCGTGTTCGGCCCGCGCGTCACGGCCGGCGGTTACGCCTGGATCATCGGCGCGATGGTGGTCGGAGGCGGCATCGGTTTGTACGCGGCGAAAGTCGTCAAGATGACGCAGATGCCCGAACTGGTTGCGCTGATGCACAGCCTGGTCGGTCTGGCGGCCTGCCTGGTCGGCTTCGCCAGCTACATTGATACCTCGATCCAACTGAGCGGCGCGGAGAAGACCATCCACGAACTGGAAATCTATATCGGCATCCTGATCGGCGCAGTGACCTTCTCCGGTTCGGTGATCGCCTTCGGCAAGCTCTCCGGCAAGATCGGCGGCGCGCCGATGCTGTTGCCGGGGCGACATTGGCTCAATCTCGCCGGATTGCTGGTGGTGATCTACTGCGGCGGCCTGTTCATCAGTTCGCACAGCATTCCCGATGGCATGGTTCCGCTGGCGGTGATGACCGTGATCGCACTGTTATTCGGCATCCATATGGTGATGGCGATCGGCGGCGCCGACATGCCGGTGGTGGTTTCGATGCTCAACAGCTACTCGGGCTGGGCGGCCGCGGCAACGGGGTTCATGCTCTCCAACGACCTGCTGATCGTCACCGGCGCGCTGGTCGGTTCCTCGGGCGCGATCCTCTCCTACATCATGTGCAAGGCGATGAACCGCGGCTTCATCAGCGTGATCGCCGGCGGCTTCGGTACCGGTGGTGGCACGCCGGCGCCAAAGGGCGATGCGGCGCAGCCGGCGGGTGAAGTGGTTGCCGTCAGCGCGGCCGAAACCGCCGAACTGCTGCGCGAAGCGAAGAACGTTATCGTCATCCCCGGCTACGGCATGGCGGTGGCCCAGGCGCAACACACGGTGTTCGAGATCACTACCCTGCTGCGCGCCAAGGACGTCAATGTGCGCTTCGCCATCCACCCGGTGGCGGGTCGCATGCCCGGCCACATGAATGTGCTGCTGGCCGAAGCCAAGGTCCCCTACGATATCGTGCTGGAGATGGATGAAATCAACGAGGACTTTCCGGAGACCGACGTGGCGATCGTCATCGGCGCCAACGACATCGTCAATCCGGCCGCCGAGGACGACCCCACCAGTCCCATCGCCGGCATGCCGGTGTTGCAGTGCTGGAAGGCGAAGACCTCGATTGTCATGAAGCGCTCCATGGCCTCCGGCTACGCCGGCGTCGATAACCCGCTCTTCTACAAGGAAAACAATCGCATGCTGTTCGGCGATGCGAAGAAGATGCTCGATGAAGTGCTGGTGTCCTTGAAGACCTGACGTCTGCACAGAAACTCGGCGCCGGCGGGATGAAATGCCCCGCATGGGGTACGGCACCGAGTTTCGTTTACTCCACCCGGATCTGGATTTTTTTCGGCTGGGCGTGGGCTGCTTTGGGGATGCTGAGCTTGAGTACGCCCTTGTCAAACTCGGCGGCCACCTTTTCGGTGTCGAGCTCCTTGGACAGCGTGAAGACGCGACGATAGCGCGGCAGGCTGACTTCGGCATGCGTCGACTCCATGCCTTCGGGAATGTCGAGGAACACCTCGCCTTCGAGCGTCAGCGTGTCGGTTTCGACGTGCAGATGAAGCCGATCTTTTGGAACACCGGGTAAATCGGCATAAAGGGTGATTCCATTGCTGTCCTCGATGACATCTACCGGCGGCAGCAGGACTGTTTCTTCACGCGGGGTTTCAGCGGGTTTTTGCGTAGTTTCGCTCACGATCGCTCTCCTCACAGAATGCTGATGCGGCGCGGCTGGGCGGCGGCGCGGCGTGGAATGCCGATATGCAGGACGCCATCACGGTAGCGAGCGCTCACGTTCTCAGCGTCAATGTCGTCGGGCAGGTTGACGACGCGACGAAAGCGTCCGGCATAACGTTCGTCGATATGTACGGCCGACTTTTCGTTGCCGGCCGGATACTCGATGCGGCGTTCGCCCGCAATGGTCAGCACACCCTTTTCAAGCTGTAAGTCGATCGTGGCCGGATCGACCCCGGGCGCAAAGGCATACACCTCAATCGACGTTGCTGTGCTGCCGACATTGATCGCAGGAAAACTGCCCCGGCCGCTGCCACGAATGCTTGGGGATAGATCGTCGGTGTGCTGCATGACCCGCTGCAGGCGGTCCAACTCCGCGAAGAAGTCGCGGGGAAACATGGTGCGATAGAGCATGGACAACTCCTTTCAGTTGCAGAGGTTGCCAGGGTTGGCATCCTTGCTGCCGATATGGGCGTGGCTTCGCGAAGTTCAAGCGCTTGATAACAGCCTGTCGAGTCCCCATGTGAATCTGGTCGATGAAAGGAAAAGTCCAATGAAACAGCGCCTTGATGAATGACCTACGTGGGTGCGCGCGCTGCAGGAGGCGGTCGAGGAGGCCTGCTATCAGGGTCTCGAATGATTGCGCGATCAGACTGCCGCGATGTTTCTCGTTGCGTCCAGCCAATGCAGAATGGCGGCGTAAAGCGTGTCTGGCCCGATGGGTTTCGCGAGGTGGGCATTCATGCCGGCATCGAGGCAGCGCTGGCAATCTTCGTCCAAAGCGTTCGCCGTCATCGCCAGAATCGGCGTGGCCTGATTCAGAGCGTCGGACCGGATTGCCCGCGTGGCATCGAGCCCGTTGAGGTTCGGCATCTGCATGTCCATCAGGATCAAGGCAAAGCGCTGACGGCGCGCGGCTTCGACCGCCTCGACGCCATCCACGGCGACGGTGACCTGTAACCCGACCTCTGCGAGCAGTTCCAGCGCTACCTCGCGATTGGTCGGTTCATCCTCAACCAGCAGGATGCTGGCGGCCGGATAGTCGCGGCGCAAGCGCTCTTCGCTGCCATTGATGGAACTCGGCGCTGATGCGACGGCATCGACAAGGCGTTTTTCCAGCCGGACGGTGAACCAGAAGGTGCTGCCCTGATCGGGGACGCTGTCGACCCCGATTTCGCCTTCCATCATGGCGACCAGGCGCTTGCTGATGGCGAGGCCCAAGCCGGTGCCACCGTATTTGCGGGTCATCGAGTTGTCGGCCTGTTCGAAAGCGGAGAACAGCCGCGCTTGCGCCTCGGGAGAAATGCCAATGCCGGTATCGACGATCTCGAAGCGGACCAGAACAGTGCAGCCGCTATCCGCGGCAAGGCGTACCCGCACGGTGATGCTGCCACGCTCGGTGAACTTGACGGAATTGCCGGCGAGGTTGATTACTATCTGGCCGAGCCTGAGCGGGTCGCCGTTGAGCGGCAATACGGCAAGGTCGTCGGGAATGTCCAGGGTGAAACCAAGCCCCTTGTCGATCGCCTTGTGGCCGACGATTGCTGCAAGGTTGTCGAGGACATCGCGGAGCTGTAGTGGTCCGGTTTCAAGCACCATGCGGTCCGCCTCGATTTTGGACAGGTCAAGGATGTCGTTCAGCACGGTGAGCAGATGATCGGCCGCTCCCTTCGCCTTGTTGATCTTTTCCAGTACGGCAGGATCGGTGGTACGACGACGTATCAAGGCCAGCATGCCCATGATGCCATGCAGCGGTGTGCGTAGTTCATGGCTCATGTTGGCGAGGAAGGCGCTCTTGGCTCGATTGGCGGCTTCAGCGGCTACCTTGGCCTCGGTGAGTTCCACCGTGCGCTCCAGCACGCGTTCTTCGAGGTGCTCCTGCTGTTGCTTGAGCGCCTCTTCGTTGCATTTGACTGACTCGATCAGTCGGTTGAAGCTGTCGATCAGCTGGCCGACCTCATCGTTATGCGCCACCGGCAAGGTTTGTAGCCGTGCGCCGACAGGCTGCGCCATGCCGGACATGGCTTGCGTTGCCGCCAGCATGGGAGCGAACTGGTGACGCAACAGGCGGCGGACGAATACCCACGCCACCATTCCGACCAGTAGGCTGAGCAGCGCGGCAGCACCGACGACATGTTGTTGGGTCGCATGGATGGGCGCGAGCGCTTCGCCTGTCGGCAGTACGCCGACCAGAAACCAGCCGGCAGCCGGGATTTGCCTGGCCGCGGCAAGCTCCTCGATGCCACGCGAATTGACGGCAATACCGTAACCCTCGTAGCCGGCGACGAAACGGTCGTGATTCCGGTTGACGCCGGGCGGCGGCATCGGCGCCATGATGCGTGATTTATCGGTACCGGTAACGATCAGGCCATGCTGGGGAGCAATGATCAGGTAGCCGCCCGTCTGGCCGAGGCGGCTACCGGTTACGCTGTCGAGAAAGTTGGCGTTTCCCAGATCGACAATGCCGACGACGGCTCCGACGACTTGCCCGGAAGCATCGCGAATGGGCGCCGCCATGGGAATGACGGCAGCGCCGGTGCTGCGACTGACCACCGGCTTGCCGATCGTCGTGCGTCCCTCCTTGAGAGCGGCAATCATGTAATCGCGATCAGCGACATTCGCACGAACTGTTTCAGTAGGTATCTGGGCGAGCGCATCGGCATTCGTATCGCGAATTCGGAGGCCGCCATTGAACAGGGCGATCAGGTTTGTCCTGATGGCAATGTACTGCTGCAACTCGGCGGGCTTGCCCAGCAGCGCGACGGGAATTTCACCAGCGACGCGATCCAGCGCTTCCAGGCGAGCCTTGAGTTCGCTATCGATCTGTTTAGCGACCGTGGATACCGCCGAGAACTGTTGTGTGCCGAGCAGACCCAGCATGTCTCGCTGTAGTCGTTGCGTGGCGTAAAAAGCGACAGACCAGACGCCGAGCAGGAAAGCGGCCAGCGTCAGCAGAGTGATGCGGCTTTTCAGCGAGAGCGAGTAAAGCCTGCCGAGCGACACGAGTTAATCCCTGATATGAAAAGGCGGAGGAAACAAGGTGCAAAAGCCTACTCCAATACGCCAAGCCAGACAAACAGTGCGAAAAGGACAATCGATTGAAAACTCGGCGCTGGCGTGACGGCATACCGCGCGACACAAGTGGGCCTGCTGCTTCCGCTCCAATCGATTTCGCCGCATAATCGGGGCGATGAAAATACTGTTGGTAGAAGATACCCGCGCAATTGCCGCCGTGATGGCCATGCGGCTTGCCGCGTTCGGTCATGAGGTCGAGATTGCCGAAAACGGCAAGATCGCCGTCGACAAGTTTCCACAGACGCAGCCCGATCTGATTCTGATGGATATCGAAATGCCGGTGATGAGCGGCTTTGAGGCGACCACCTGCATCCGGGCCATCGAGGCGACGCAGCAGTGGGCGTGGACGCCGATCCTGTTTCTCACGGCATCGGATACCGTCGAAAACCTGGTCACGGCCATTGAAGCGGGCGGCGACGATTTCATTTCGAAGACTGTCCCCGAGGTAGTGTTGCAGGCCAAGATGAAGGCGATGGCGCGAATTGCCGGCCTGCGCCAGCGCTTGTCCGTCGCCAATCGCAAGCTCGAGGAACTCGCCTGTCACGATGGTCTCACCGGGCTTTACAACCGGCGCGCCATGGATCAACGCCTCGATCTGGCCTGGGTCGAAGCAAGTCGTAGCGGGCAAGCCTTCGGGTTGTTGATGCTTGATGTCGATAACTTCAAAAAGTACAACGACCACTATGGTCACCAGGCCGGCGATGACTGCCTGCGAACCATCGCGCGCGCGCTGGAAAATGCGGTTATGGGTTGCCGCACTGCGGGGGCGTTTGTCGCCCGTTATGGTGGCGAGGAGTTTGCCGTCGTCTTGCCGACGGTGACGGTGACAGAGTTGGCCGAGAGTGCTGAACGTGTGCTGGAACAGGTAAGGCAGTGTGGCATTCCACACGAGAAAAATGCTGACTGGGGTATCGCTACCATTTCGGTGGGTGGAATCTGGCTGGACAAATGCGTTGGGATGGTTGGGGCGATGTTCCGGGCTGCGGATGCCTATCTCTACCAAGCCAAACAGAAAGGCCGCAACCGGGCCGAAATCGGTCCGCTGACCTGATCTCATTCATAGGAAATCGTGATGGCTGAGCAGAATGGATTCCTCCTGGCCGCCGACGCCACGCGCGCGGCCCTGCGCGCTGGCTTGCGCGACCGTGTCGAACAGTTCCAGATCTGGTTGCTGGAAGGTCAATTGAAATCCGTGATTGCCGTGGTCGAGCGTCTGCCCAAGGCGCTGGCAGACCTGCTTCCCATCGTCGCCAATCCCGAGGCAAACCTGAATGTCCGCTTCGGCGCGAGTGCCGTTTTGGAGCGCTATGCCGGTACCCCCGTCTTGCAGGCGCTGGTTCCCGCCCTCGGCATGCTGGCCAGCCATGGCGACGCTCGGGTGCGTGCCGATGCCTGCCACCTGCTGGGCCTGAGCGGGGCATCCGCAGCGATCAAATACCTGGCCGCCCGGCGTGACGACCCCGATGCTGAAGTGCGCGAAATCGTCGCGGAGAGTCTGGAAGAACTACAAACCAAGGAGGAGTAAACCATGTCTCAACTGGACGATCTCAAGAGCCGTTTCGCCAGCGCCGACTTCCTGAGCTTTACCGAGAAAGCACCCGGTTTTGTCGCAGTCGATGTCAAGACGACATTTTCGACTGCCAGCATTGCCTTGCAAGGTGCGCATGTGATGACTTGGCAGCCCAAGGGCCAGAAGCCGGTGATCTGGCTGTCGAAGGCGGCGAAGTTTGCAGCAGGCAAATCGATCCGCGGCGGCGTGCCGCTCTGCTGGCCGTGGTTCGGTCCGCATGCTGCCGAAGCGGCTTATCCCGGCCACGGTTTCGCCCGCACGATTCCCTGGACGCTGCTGGAGGCGCGCAAGCTGCCCGATGGCCGCGTGCGTCTGGAATTCGAGCCTGAAATGAACGAGGCGGCGCGCAGCCAGTGGCCGCACGCTTCGACCGTGAAATACAGTGTTACCGTCGGCCAGGAACTGGTGGTCGGGCTGGCGACGAAAAATACCGGCACCACGCCCTTTATCCTGGGGCAGGCGCTGCACACCTATTTCGAGATCGGCGACATCGAGCAGATCGGCATTGCCGGCCTTGACGGCTGTACTTTTATCGACAAGGTGGCGGGCGGCAAACGCAGGAAGCAGAAGGGGCAGGTGTATTTCGCCGGCGAAACCGACCGCGTCTATCTTGGAACGAATGGTTGCTGCGGCATCGTTGACCCGGCGATGAAGCGCACGCTACTGATTACCAGCACCGGCAGTCGCTCCACGGTAGTGTGGAATCCCGGCCATGAAAAGGCGGCGAAGATGGGCGACTTTGGCAAAACCGGCGGCAAACCCGGCGAAGAACGCATGGTCTGTGTCGAAACCGCCAACGCGGCCGACGACGTGATGACCCTGGCGCCAGGCGAAACCCACCGCATGACCGCCCAATACCGGGTCATTAAGCATGGCTGACGCACATGAGTGAAGATGCGCGCCTGATCCACGGCTTCCATGCCGTCACCGCCAAGCTGCGCCACGATCCCGAAGGGGTGCGCGAAATCTGTCTCGCGGCGGGACGGCAGGATGGCCGCATGCGCGACCTGATCCAACTGGCCGAATCGCGCGGCGTGCGTCTGACCAGCCTTGATGCCGCGAGACTCGACGGCATGGTTGGCGGCGGCCGGCATCAGGGTGTGGTGGCGAAGGTTGCCGCGCAACAGCGCTTTCTCTCTCTCGACGATGTGCTCGACGGCTTGAGCGAACCCGCACTGCTGCTGGTGCTCGATGGCGTCACCGATCCGCACAATCTCGGCGCCTGCTTGCGCGTCGCCGATGCCGCCGGGGCGCATGCGGTGATTGCGCCCAAGGATCGCGCCTGCGGCCTCAACGCCACGGCGATGAAGGTAGCGAGCGGCGCGGCGGATACTGTGCCCTATATTGTCGTCACCAACCTCGCGCGCAGCCTGCGCGAAATCAAGGAGCGAGGCATCTGGACCCTCGGCGCGGCCGGTGAGGCCAGCAAGGATCTCTATGCCGTCGAGCAGAAAAGTGCGACGGCCTGGGTTTTGGGAGCGGAGGGCGAAGGCTTGCGCCGCCTGACGCGTGATACCTGCGACGAATTGGCAAAGATCCCGATGTATGGCGCTGTCGAGAGTCTCAACGTCTCGGTGGCTTCCGGAATCTGTCTGTTCGAAGCCCGCCGTCAGCGGGCAGCTCGAAAGTAAGGGCTTACCAGAGCTTCCACCACGGCTCGATCCGGTTCAGGCCGCGCTTGTAATAGTCGCTGTTGGGGAAATTCTTCTTCATGACCCGTTCGGCGTCGTCGCGCAGGTCGTTCATGCCGAGCGCGTCATAGCCCTTGACCATGATGAACAGGGCTTCCTCATTGGCCGGGGCATCCGGGTAAGTCTTGATCGACACCTGGGCACGGTTGACCGCGGCGACATACGCACCGCGTTTCATGTAGTAGCGCGCCACATGCACTTCGAGCGAAGCGAGTGCGTTGACCAGATAGGCCATGCGCAGGGCGGAATCCTTGGCATACTTGCTGTCAGGAAAACGGTCGATCAGCGCCTTGAAGGCTTCGAAGGACTCTTGAGCGGCCTTGGGATCGCGTTCGCTCAAATCCTGCATGCTGATGTGGCCGATCAGCCCCATGTCCTCGTTGAAGTTAACCAGCCCCTTCAGGTAGTACATGTAATCCACGTTCGGATGATTCGGGTGGAGTCGGATGAAGCGGTCACAGGCGGCGATGGCGAGCACCTTGTCGCCCTGCTTGTAGTGGGCGTAGGCGGTTTCGATCTGGGCTTGCTGGGCGAATCGGCCGTAGGGATAGCGCGCTTCCAGTTTTTCGAAATACTTCACGGCCTTGTCGTAGGCGCCGTCGGACATCGCGGTCTTGGCCTCGGCATACAGTTTGTTGGCCGACCAGCCGCGCGTTTCGTCAACCTGCTCGGGCAGCAGGCCGCAACCGGCGAAGAAGAGGGGGAGGAGAACAACCAGAAGGGCAGCTAAACTACGCATGATGAGTGCAACCGAAGTGAAGTCGGGTGATTATAGCGACAGCGCCGTCGCCCCTGTAACCATTCCTTCCGAATGCGCCGGCTTGCGCCTGGATGCCGTGCTGGCGCAATTGTTCCCCGATCATTCGCGCAGCCGCTTGCAGGGCTGGCTGAAGGCGGGGCTGGTCCGGCTCGATGATGCCGTTGCCGATCCAAAACGCAAGGTGCGCGGCGGCGAGTCGGTCGTCTGTGCCGTCCCGCCAGCGCCGACTCTCGCTGAAGCGCCCGAGGACATTCCTTTCCCGATTGTTTACGAGGATGCAGTCATCCTGGTCATCAATAAGCCTGCCGGGTTGGTCGTGCACCCCGGCAACGGCAATGCCGCGGGAACGTTGATGAATGCCTTGCTGCATCATGCTCCGGAGTTGTCCCAGGTGCCGCGCGCCGGCATCGTGCATCGGCTCGACAAGGACACCTCCGGCCTGATGGTGGTGGCGAAAACCCTTGCCGCACAGACCGACCTGGTGCGTCAGTTGCAGGCGCGCACCGTCAAGCGTCAGTACCTCGCCCTGGTGCATGGCCGGCTGGTCGGGGGCGGCACGGTGGATGCTCCGCTGGGACGCCACCCCGTCCAGCGCACCAAGATGGCAATCGTCAGGCAGGGCGGCAAAGCTGCGCGCACTCATTACACCCCGGTCGAACAGTTCGCCGCCTGCACACTGGTCGAATGCCGCCTGGAAACCGGGCGCACCCACCAGATTCGCGTACATATGGCCAGCCTCAAGCATCCCCTCGTCGGCGATCCGGTCTATGGGAAGAGCGCATGCGGTTCCCCTGTGCTTGATGCGTTTCCGCGTCAGGCGTTGCATGCGTTCCGCCTGGCGCTGGTGCATCCCGAAACGCAGCAGGAGATGCATTGGGAGGCCACGCTGCCGGCCGATTTTGTCCAGTTGCTGGAGCGCGTGCGTGCTGTCTGACTGGATCGCGCCTGACTGGCCGGCGCCCGCCCGTGTGCGCGCGCTGAGCACTACGCGCCTGGGGGGTGTGAGCCTGGCGCCCTACGCCCGCCTGAATCTGGGGGACCATGTCGGCGATGCGCCGGCTGCGGTTGCCGATAATCGCGCACGCCTGCGCGCACATCTGCCCGCCGAGCCGCTCTGGATGCGGCAAGTGCATGGCCGGGTCTGCGTCGATGCGGCGCGGGAAAGGCCTGGCGTCGAGGCGGATGCCGCTTTTTCGCGTACTTCCGGCGTCGTCTGCGCCGTATTGACGGCCGACTGCCTACCGGTTCTTCTCTGCGACACGGCCGGTACTGTGGTGGCTGCGGCGCATGCGGGGTGGCGCGGACTGGCGGGCGGGGTGATTGAAGCTACCGTAGCCGCCATGGCTGTGCCGGGCGAGCGGCTGATGGCTTGGCTCGGACCCGCCATCGGGCCGCAGTCCTTCGAAGTGGGGGGCGAAGTGCGCGCTGTCTTCCTCGCTCAGGCGGCCAAAGCCGCAAGCGCTTTCGTTCCTCGCCCCGACGGTAAATGGCTGTGCGATCTCTACATGCTGGCCGCCCAGCGACTCACTGCACTCGGGGTGTGCCGTATC
>CAZUSF010000037.1:0-12526 GCA_964623355.1 uncultured Thiobacillus sp.
ATGAAATCCTCGCCACCGATTGCATCAGCTTCGCGACGATGCGCCGTCTGGCCCGCTTCGCCCGCTATTGGGACATGCTGGCCAATTCCGGTCGATTTACCCATGCCTTGCCGCTGCTCCTGGGCGATGCGCCCTTCGCGCGCTTCCTGCAATTTTCTGATTGGCTCTACGCCCAGACCGGCATGACCGGCGACCTCGCCCTGGATCGCCTGTTCCGCTTGCTCTACGAAGGCCTGCCGGCGCTGTTCGAGGTGGAAGAAAGCGCAGTACGCGCCGCCCTGGAAACGGATTTCAACCGAACCGGCAACCAGGGAATGCCGCGCTTTTTACGCGCCGGCACGGTGAGTGAACCCGCTGGTTCTTCAGGCCGGACGGCGGCGCGGCAAGGTCGGCATGGATGGCCGATCCCAGTGGATGAGCCGCCGTTACAAAATTGAGTTGGGTAGTCGCTAAAGCTGGGTTGCCGTCAGAAATTGTCCGCTTCAATCTCCAGATAGGCCCGGTTGATGTTGTTGCCCATCTGCTCATTGAAGTTATGCAATTCTTTCCACTCGCCCAGGTCGAGTTTCTGGCGGATTTCACTGTCGGTCAGGCCTTCCTTGACGCCGGCGGTGATGCCGTCATACAGGCTGACCATGCGTTGATGCATGGCGGCGGCTTGCTGTTTGCTCATCAGCGGGCCATGGCCGGGGACGATGGTTTTGATCGGCAGGCTTTGCACTTCAGCCAGCGTGTGTATCCATTCCTTCAATTTGGCGTCGCGGAAGCTGGGTGCAACCTGATTCACCAGCACATCGCCTGCGAGCAGCACCTGATCATCGGGCAGCCAGATCATCATGTCGCCGATGGTATGGGCGGCTTCCGGTACCCAGAAAACCATCTTGATGCCAGCCAGGGTCAGCTCGGTGCGAGTGTTTTTCGGGTAGGTGGCATCGGCCGGGATGATTTTGGTATTGGGGAATTTGCGCTCGTTGATCGATTCGAGGATGGAGACCCAGGTCGGACCGTCTTCCAGCATCAATTGTCGACATATCTCGGAACTGAGGAATTTGGCGCCAGGAAAGGCGGCGTTGCCCAGGGTGTGGTCGCCATGGTGGTGGGTGTTGATGACGTATTTGATCGGCTTGTCGGTGAGTTGCGCGAAATGCCGCCCAAGCATGGTGCCGATTTCATCGGACAGGCCGGTATCGACGACGATTGCGCCGGTGTCGCCGATCAGCAGGACGCTGTTGACCATGTAACCCTGGTTTTTCTTGGTCGGCATTTCCATCGGGCCGAGCAAGGCATGGATGCGGTCATTCACCTTGACCACAATGGGTGCCGGAATTTCGGCGGCGCTGGCAATCGATACGGTGAAAAACAAACCCATCACAATTGAAAAAATCCTGGTCATCGATAACTCCTTTTTATGGCTTGATAAAGACTAAACATTCGATTTCAAGGTGACCAGATCGTTCTCGGTCAACCATTTCCATGCCCCCGGCGCGAGGTCGTCGGGTAATGCATAACCCCCGATTGCACACCGATGCAGCGCTTCGACGCGATTGCCCGCCGCCGCGATCATGCGTTTGACCTGATGGTATTTGCCTTCCTGGATGGTCAGTGCCAAACGCCGTGCGGTCAGCGCTACACACTGACTGGCGCACAGCGGTGCGGGTTCGTCGTGAAGCTGCACACCGGTCAGCAATTGCTCGATCAAGGCAGCGGAAAAGTCATGCTTGCAGGTGACCAGGTAGGTCTTGCCGATCTGTTTCCTGGGCGAAGTGTGGTCATGGATGAAGCGGCCATCGTCGGAAAACAGCAGCAGGCCGGTGGTGTCCTGATCAAGTCGGCCAACGCTCTGCACCCCGCGCCGCAACAGGTAGGGCGGCAACAATGAAAACACGCTGGGATGGTCGTGAGGCTGTTGCGAACACTCATATCCGGCGGGCTTGTGCAGCACCAGATAGGCGTGCGCGTGGTATTCGAAGGCGGCACCCGAGACGCTGAAGCGCAGGCCATCGGGCGCGAAATCCTGCTCCGCGTCGGTCACCAGCACCTTGTCGACCAGCACCTGCTGGCGGTGGATCAGTTGCTGGCACTCGCGCCGGGTGCCGATGCCCTGTGACTGCAGGATGCGGAACAACTGCATGGGCGCTTCAGGCCAACCGCGCTGGCAACGTCAACGCAAAGAGGAATTTGCTGCGGTTTCGCATGGCAACCCCGGAATCTTGTGAAAGCGTGAAATTGTCACGTTTTGCCCGCGGCTGGAAGGGCATGGATGAACTATCGCTCAGGCCAGATGGCTTTTAACCGGCTCCAGGCAAACGGAAAATGAAGGGTACAGCCACCTCAGGACATAAGAAGATTGCATAACCTCCATTGAATGGCAGCAGGATAATCAACCTTTTTTTGCACCGGGAGCACCCATATGGCCGAAAACAAACCCACCCAATCCGATACCCCGCTGGCCGCCAAACCGCGCCGTCGCCGCGCCGCGCCAGTCAAACAGACCGCGCCGGAAGTCGCCCCCGAGACTGCACCAGTCATCACACCTGAGACTGCGCCAGAAAGCATCTCCGCGAGCGCGAAGGCGGTGGAAGTTGTTGCTGAGGTTGCAACTGAAGTAACGAATAACGTTACTACTGACCTGGCGAAAACGCCTAACCCCAAGGCCGCTGCAGAAATCGAAGCGGTCAGCCATGATCCGGTCGCGATGGCGGTGGCACATGCGCCGCACGGCAGTAACGAGAACAGCGATTACGCCGCGTTGCCGGTCAGTTATCCGTATCGCACCCGCATCCGCCGCCTTGACTACGAAGCGCAGAAGGAAAAGCTGCAGATCGAATTGTTGAAGGTGCAGAGCTGGGTGCGCGACAGCGGCCAGAAGATCATCGTGCTGTTTGAGGGCCGGGATGCCGCCGGCAAGGGCGGCACCATCAAACGCTATATGGAACATCTGAATCCGCGTGGCGCTCGTGTTGTCGCGCTGGACAAGCCTTCCGAACGTGAACGCGGCCAGTGGTATTTCCAGCGTTATGTGCAGCATTTGCCGACCGCCGGTGAAATGGTTTTCTTCGATCGCTCCTGGTACAACCGCGCCGGCGTCGAGCGGGTGATGGGCTTCTGTACGCCGCACGAATATCTCGAATTCATGCGCCAGACTCCGCAATTCGAGCGCATGTTGGCGAACAGTGGCGTGCAGTTGTTCAAATACTGGTTCTCGGTCAGCCGCGAAGAACAATTGCGCCGCTTCATCTCGCGCCGCGACGATCCGCTGAAGCACTGGAAACTGTCGCCGATCGACATCAAGTCGCTGGATATGTGGGATGCCTATACCGAGGCCAAGACCGCGATGTTCTTCCACACCGATACGGCGGATGCGCCGTGGGTGGTGATCAAGTCGGACGACAAGAAACGCGCGCGGCTGAATTGCATGCGGCATTTCCTGCATACCCTGCCCTATCCGGACAAGGATCTGCATGTCGCGCACCTACCCGACCCGCTGCTGGTGGGGTCAGGCGCTCAGGTATTGGCCGGCGAGGAAAACATCCTCACCCGGTTCTAAGGTTCAACCAGGCCGGCGTTCAGATCGCGATCAAGCCGAGCAAGCCAAGAACCAGCAAGACGATGCCGCCAGTCACGATGTGGTTGTTCGGTTCTTGCAGGTTCTGGCGGATTTCCAGCCGCATCTGGCCGACCTTCATGATCGAGTCCGATGCGGGCGAAACTTCGATCTGGTAACTGCCGGCCTGGACCTTTTCAATCAACAGCAGATGTTCCTTGAAGTTTTGAAAGCCTTCTGCCGAGCTGCTGGCTTTCAGCGTAATCAACAGTGGTTTTCCCGATTCATTCTGCTTGGACAGCTTGACGTTGTACCGGTCGACCGGCGGTTTGTGGTCGTCGGCGGTCGGGTCGAAGCTGGCATCCAGATGCAGAATCAGGCCGACCGGGGCCATGTCGGCTTGCAACTGAAACGGCGCTGAACGCCAGATCGTGGCGGCGGCATCAACGCCGGCAACCTTATCCAGCGTCAGCATGGCAGTCTGTTTGCCGGTGTAGAACTTGCTGTAAATCCAATAGGCCGGCGCCAGGATCAGGCCGATGACGAGGAGAAGCAGGGAAATTTTTTTCATGGTTCAGTCGGTTTTGATGAAATCGGTGAGCTGGTTTTTTCCGCCAGCAGGTGAGATAGAAAAGCGCGCAGTTTGGCCGGTTTTAGCGGTTTATGCAGCACTGGCAAGCCTACTGCCTGAATTTCCTGGATTGTTTCGGGTGCGGTATCTCCGGTCAAAAGCGCGGCCGGAATCTGCGCGCCAAAGGCATCGCGCAAAAGCTGGACAGCTTCAATGCCGGTTTGACCATCACGCAAGCGGTAATCGCACAGAATCAGATCCGGTGCCCGGCCCAATACCTGTAACTCGTTGCGTACCTGTTCAGCATCCTCGCCAGCTGCCAAAGCCACGTTCCAGTGGTCGAACAATTCAACCATTGCCGCCAGTATGGCTTCGTCATCGTCGATGAAAGCGACCAGCGAGTTTTCCAGCGGCAACATGAAATTAGCCGCTGCGGCGACAACAGGTTGGATGGGCGCAGCCTCGCAGCGCGAGAACTGACACGAGAAACAGGCGCCGCGCCCCGGTTGCGAGCGAACCTCAACGCGGCTGCCGAGGAGTTGCACCAGACGCGAGACGATGGCCAGGCCGAGGCCAAGTCCCTTGTCTCGATGGCGTTCCGGATTTTCGAGTTGAAAATACTCTTCGAAAATTCGCGTCTGGAATTCGTGCGGAATGCCTTTGCCCGAATCCCACACTTCAAGGCGCAGCTTGTCGCGGCCGATCCGGCGCGCGCCGATCAGCACGCCGCCGTGCTCGGTGTAGCGCAGCGCGTTCGAGATCAGGTTGCCGAGGATGCGCTCGACCAGAATCGGGTCGGAATTCACCCATAAGGAACTCGGCGCAAAGCTGAGGCGAATCTCTCTCGCCTGGGCAACCGGCAAAAACTGGTTGGCCAGTTGATGGAACACCGCGCTGACTGGAAAACAGTGCGGCCGCGCTTCCACCACGCCGGCATCGAGTTTCGATAAATCCAGCAACGCATTGAGCAGGCTCTCCATGGCGGTGGCGGAGGCTTCGATGTGGCGCGCCAGCCGTCCGGCCTCGCCATCGGGAACCGCGTCCCGCAATGCTGCGATGAGCAAGGTCAACGCATGCAGGGGTTGCCGCAAGTCGTGGCTGGCGGCGGCGAGGAAGCGCGATTTGGCCTTTACAGCGGCTTCCGCCGCCAATTTCTGACCAAGCAGTTCGGCGGTGGCATCGCGCACTTTCAGTTCCAGATTGTGCTGATTTTGTTCCAGCGCTTGCGCCATCTGATTGACGCTGCGTTCGAGCAAGCCAATTTCGCCGGGTGACAATTCCGGCGTGCGTTCCGTCAGCTTGCCGTTGGCCAGTTGCGCCACGGTCCGGGTGATACCCAGCAGCGGGCGGCTGACCCCGCCGGATAAGCGCCACGCCAGCAGCAGCGCGAACAGTATGGCGATGAGTGCGGTGCCGAAAGCGGCGAGCCCGGCCTGTGAACGCGCCAGTTCGACCGGAGACCGACTCAGGCTGACGACCAGATAGTACTTTTCCTGTTGCACGATCGAAGGATCGAGATAGGGATCGGATTCGGCTGTTGCTGGTAATTGCACCGGGTGCGAAAAAAACAGCATCGATTCCTTGCTCGATTGCGCTGACGGCGGTAACCCGGTCAGCGCGGGCAGGTAACGAGCCTGGCCGCTGACCAGCATCCATTGCACGCCATCGGTGACCGCGGCCGCCTCGATGCGGCGGAAACTGCGTTCGTAATCAAGGAAACGTTTGGCCGGCGGCAGGTTGCCGGAGATCAGGTCGAAGGCGATGGTGTCGGCCAGGTGCTTGGCGCTGTCGCGCCCGAGTCGATCCAGCGACTGCTCCATCTCGCTGGCGCTGCGTTGGGTGAAATAGATCGCCAGCAGGCCGACCGCGAGAAGGAGCGGCATCAATGCCACTGCCAGGATGCGCAGCCGCAAGCTCATTGTTTGACCAAAGCTGCTCATCGGGATGGGGTTGCAGCGATATCACTGAAGCAGGCGTCAGCCTACTTTCTGCCTTTGTGCAGGCTCATTTTCTGGATCACCAAAACCGCCTCGGTTCGGTTGTTCACCTTCAACAGGCGAAAGATCGAGGCGATGTGGAGTTTTACCGTGCCTTCGGTGACTTGCAGCACTTCGCCGATCTGGCGATTGCTTTTTCCCTTCGCCATTTCGCGCACGACCTGCATCTGACGCGCGGTCAGCGCTGGGTGGTTGATTTTCGGGCTGTCGTCGGTCTCGGACGGGTAATCAAGCAAACTGGGCGGCAGATAGACGCCGCCCGCCAGGACCTGTTGCAACGCGCCCAGAATGACTTCACTCGGCGAGGCCTTGGTGATGTAGCCGAGCGCGCCGGCCGCCAGCAGTTTCTGGATGTCTTCGACCTGCTCGGAAGCGGATAACACCACCACCGGAATATCCGGGAAGGCGGCGCGGAAACGGATGACGCCATCGAGGCCGGACATGCCAGGCATGAACAGGTCGAGCAACGCCAGGTCGACCTCTTTCAATCGGTTCATCGCGGCAAATGCGGACGGGTAATCGTGCGCTTCTGTCAGGCTGACGCGAGGGTGAAGTTTGAACAGAACCGGTTTCACCCCTTCGCGGAATAGCGGATGGTCATCGGCCAGCAATATCTTCATGTTTCTCGCGTTTTATATTTTGGTAGGGTGCGCCGTGCGCACCACTTGACACGGGATGGTGCGCACGGCGCACCCTGCTGAGTCGATTGGTTGCATTGTTGTTCTTGTGACGGAGTCAGAGGCCGAGGCGCTGCCAGATGGCTGAAGTCAACCCGGCTTGATTCAGGGTATAGAAATGCAGACCGGGAGCGCCGCCGCGCAGCAGTTTGTCGCACATGCCGGTAACGAAATCGAGGCCGAATGCCTTGATCGACGCCGTGTCGTCCATATAGCTTTCCATCTTGTTGGTCAGCCAACGCGGTACTTCGGCACCGCAGGCGGCGGAGAAACGCGATAACTGGCTGAAATTGGAAATCGGCATGATGCCGGGCACGATCGGCAAGCTAACGCCCATTTTGGCGCAGTCATCGACGAAGTTGAAATACGCGTCCGGATTGAAGAAATACTGGGTGATGGCGGCATTCGCGCCGGCGTCCGCCTTGCGCTTGAAATTCATCAGGTCGTCGCGGTAATTGCGTGCCTGCGGATGTGTTTCCGGATAGGCCGCGATTTCGATCTGAAACCAGTCGCCGGTTTCCTGGCGAATGAAGCTGACCAACTCGTTGGCATAGCGGAACTCACCCGGCTCGGCCATGCCGGAAGGCAGGTCGCCGCGCAACGCGACGATATGGCGGATGCCATTGCTGCGATAGGTTTCCAGAATCTCGCGGATGCTGTCGCGAGTCGATGCGACGCACGATAGATGTGGTGCTGCGGCGAGACCGGCGGCCTGGATTTCGAGCACGGTTTCAAGTGTGCGATCACGCGTCGAACCGCCGGCGCCAAATGTGACGGAGAAAAACTTGGGATGCAGCAGCGCCAGTTGGGCGCGGGTATCGCGCAGCTTGGCCATGCCCTCGGGCGTTTTCGGCGGGAAAAACTCAAGGCTGAAGGTTCGATCGGTCATCGCGGTACGAGGAAAGGAAGAAAGTGTTGGCATTCTAACCGGGCCTTTCGCTATCACCACGCCAACGCTACGCCAACACGATGCCAATCCCCTTGCCGATGAACCAGGTGGCCGCACCGGCGCCGGCGCCAATCAGCAACATGCGCAAGCCGCCAGCGAACGCGTTGAGGCCGGTGAACAGACTCAATGAAGCGCCGACGCCGAACAGGCTGATGCCGGTCGCTGCCAGGACGCCATAAAAAGCATGGTTTCCGGACAGCAAAATATATGGCAACACCGGCAAGGAAGCACCGATTGCGAAGGCAATGAAGGAGCTGATTGCAGCGCCCCAGGGCGAACCGAGTTCATCCGGGTTGAGCCCGAGTTCTTCCCGCGCCAGGGTATCCAGTGCCCGGTCCGGATCGGCAATCAACGCCCGCGCCATGCGGCCGGCTTCTTCTGCTTCGATGCCCTTGGCCTGGTAGATCAGCGCCAGTTCGGCGGCTTCCTCGCCGGGATACTGGTCGAGTTCCTCGCGTTCTAGTGCGATCTGATACTCATGGAATTCGCGCTGCGAGCGCATCGAAACATATTCGCCCGCCGCCATCGAGAACGCGCCAGCCAGCAGGCCGGCGATGCCGGAAAGCAGAATCATGTCGGCGCCTGCACCTGCGCCAGCAACGCCGAGGATCAGGCTGGCGTTGGAGATCAGGCCGTCATTGACGCCGAACACCGCCGCGCGCAGGTTGCCACTGCCGGCATTCTTGTGTTTCTCGCCGCGCATCTGTTCCAGGCTGGTTGGCGTGCCATGCGGCGGTGCAGCGTGATACAGGCTCATGCCGCGCACCTTCATCGCTGCCAGAATGCCTTTCAGCGGCTTTACCCCAAGGCGTGGAATCAGCCAGGCGACCAGCCGTGCGCGCAGATCGGGCGTGAATTGCGGTGGCGGCATGCCGAGCTTGTCCATCTCCGCTTGCCAGAGCCGGGCCTGGCCTTCGGCAGCCTGCGCCAGTTCAAGAAACAGCACCTGCCGGGTAGAACCCGATTCGGCGTCGGAGACGACGCGATACAGCCAGGCGGAACGTTTCTCTTCCTGCCAGCTGGACAGCGCCTGGGTGGGATTGGTCTGCATGTGGATTGCCTCTAGGAATGAATGCCGCGCCGATATTGAACCGCTTCGGCGACCTGGCTGGCGCTGATCGAATCCGCGCCAGCCAGGTCGGCAATGCTGCGCGCCACCCGCAGGATGCGATGGTAGGCGCGGGCGGAAAGATTGAGTCGCGCAATGGCCTGCTTCAGCAGCGTCATCGCAGCGGCGTCGGGTTGGCAGTGCAGGTCGATTTCCTGGCTGCCGAGCTGCGCGTTTGGTTTGCCCTGGCGTTCAATCTGACGCGCTCTCGCCAGCGCGACGCGTTGTCTGACCATGGCCGAAGTTTCGCCATTGCCGGCGGAAGTCATTTCAGATTCCGGCAACGCCGCAACTTCAATATGCAGATCAATGCGATCGAGCAATGGGCCGGAAATGCGGCTGCGGTATCGCGCCACCACTTCCGGCGAGCAGTGGCATTGGCCGCCGGGATGTCCAAGATAGCCGCAGGGGCATGGATTCATTGCCGCGATGAGCTGAAACCGGGCCGGAAAATCGGCCTGCCGCGCCGCGCGTGAAATGGTGATGCGGCCGGCTTCGAGCGGTTCACGCAAGACTTCCAGCGCTTTCCGGTCGAATTCGGGGAGTTCATCGAGGAACAACACGCCATGCGTCGCCTGGCTGATTTCGCCGGGTCGCGGCGGATTGCCGCCGCCGACCAATGCGACGCCGGAAGCGGTGTGGTGCGGTGATCGGTACGGCCGCAAGCGCCAGTTCTCGCTCCGGAAGCTGCCGGTGAGCGACAGCACGGCGGCGGATTCGAGCGCCTCGGCCTGGGTCATCGGCGGCAGAATGCCGGGCAGGCGGCTTGCCAGCATCGACTTGCCGGTGCCCGGCGGGCCGCTCATCAGCAGCGAGTGGCCGCCAGCGGCGGCAATTTCCAGCGCCCGACGGGCATGCTGCTGACCCTTTACATCGGCGAGGTCGGCATAGTCCGGCAAGCGATTTGTTTCACGTGGAACAACGCGCGGCAAAAGTGTGCGCCCGGTCAGATGCGCGCAGACCTCAAGCAGCGAGTCGGCGGCATACACTTCAGCGCCTTCGGCCAGCGCCGCTTCCTCTGCACTGGCGCGCGGCAGGATGAAGGCGCGGCCGCTGCGCGCGGCGCTCAACATCATCGCCAGCGCACCGCGAATCGGTCGCAATGCGCCAGTCAACGCCAGTTCGCCGGCGAACTCGTAATCCTTCAGTTTATCCGTCGGCAATTGGCCGGATGCGGCGAGCAGGCCGAGCGCGATCGGCAAATCGAAGCGACCGGATTCCTTCGGCAGATCGGCGGGCGCCAGGTTGACCGTGATGCGGCGCTGGGGAAAGTCATAGCCGGATTGCAGCAGCGCGGCGCGCACCCGATCACGCGCCTCTTTCACCTCCGCCTCGGCCAGACCAACCAGTGTGAAAGCCGGCAAGCCATTCGCCAGATGCGCTTCGACGATGACCTCCGGCGCATCCATGCCGGCCAGCGCGCGGCTGGTGACGATGGCTAAGGTCATGCTGTCTCCCCAAGAGTTGTAGGTGCGAATTTATTCGCATGATCGCGTGCTTGTGTGCGAATAAATTCGCACCTACCGGTCATCAACATCGCATCAGCGTCGCTTCAGCCCTTGCCGCCCGACCCAGTCACGCGCGAACTGCTGCGCCACCCGGCCGGAACGTCCGCCGCGCTGGATCGCCCATTGCAGGGCTTCAATTCGGGTGGCCTCTGCGCTGGCGCCGCCGAGAGCGACGATCCAGTTTTCGACGATAGCCAGATAGGCATCCTGATCGAACGGATAGAAGGTCAGGATGAGGCCAAAGCGGTCAGACAGGGAGATTTTTTCCTCGATGCTTTCACCCGGCCGCACCTCGCTGCCGAGGTGCTGGGTTTCCAGGTTTTCGGCGAAAAACTCCGGCATCAGGTGGCGCCGGTTCGAGGTGGCGCAGATCAGCACATTCGCCGGCAAACCGGAGACCGAGCCATCCAGCGCCGCCTTCAATGGCTTGTAGGCAGCATCGCCCGATTCAAATGAAAGATCGTCGGCAAACAGGATGAAGCTGAACGGCTGGTTTTCCAGTCGCGCGGTGATTTCCGGCAGATCGATCAGATCGTCGCGATCCACTTCCACCAGACGCAGGCCCTTCTTGGCGTAACGCGGCAACAGCGCCTTGATCAGCGACGATTTGCCGCAGCCGCGACTGCCGGTGAGCAAGACGTTGTTGGCCGGCAGTCCCCGGAGGAATTGACGCAGGTTGCGGTCGAGCGCTGCCTTCTGATCATCAACCGCGGACAGCGCTGCCCAGGGCGGACAATTCAGCGTCGCAACCGGCGTCAGCATGCCGAGACTGTTCTGTTTGCGCCAGCGACAGGCCCAGGTGGCTTTCCAATCGATGCGCGGCGGCGCCGGCGGCAGCCAGGCATCCAGCCGCGCCAGCAGATCGTTGCCGCGTGCGATCAGCATGGCCAGTTCCGGCGTGACTGAATAGCTTGGCTGATCTTCTTCGTCGGATTCGAGTTCCATGGCAGCATCTTATTCGGTGTTGAAACGGCATTCTAAACGTGGTCGGGCACGGTGCCAGACGGGATTCGGGAGCGTGCCAGGCCGAAGGCATTCAGCGGCTTGCCGCAAACCAGCCGGATCGCACCGAGGCAGCTTAGAATCCGACTGTCCGATGGCTTACGCCGTCATGCCCTCTTCGACTTGCAACCATGACCGACCAACCGCCAATCGTTTCCCCAGCCCGTTCCCGACTGCTCGACATGCGCGCGCGCGCCACACCGGCGCGCGAACGCGTGCTCGATATCCTGCTGGCCGGGCCGCGCGCGCTGAGCCACCAGGAAATCGAAGCGGCGGCGCGCGAGAGCGGCCTGGATTTCGACCGGGTCACGCTGTACCGCGTGTTGGATTGGCTGGTGACGCAGGGGCTGGCGCACAAGATCGAGGGTCGCGACCGCGTCTGGCGCTTCAACGCGGTGACAGTGACCGAGGCAGAGCACGGCCATGCGCATTTCCACTGCACCCGCTGCGGCAAAGTGTTTTGTCTGGAGCAGATGCAACCGAGTTTCGCGCTGACCTTACCGGCGGGATTCCGCTACGAGAAGGCCGAGTTGACCATTCAGGGCATTTGTCCGAGTTGTTCGGATTGAAACCATTGGGCTGCTCGCCCCGATGAAATCTCATGAACGCAAACCTCTCTGAGCTACCGAAAGATCTCCCGGCGCCCGTTGATGACGGTACTGCTTCTCACCTTGAGGGTTCGCTTCTGCCAAATCTCTTGCTTCAAAGCACGGATGGCTCAAACGTCAATTTCGCAGGCTTGAGCGGCCGCTGGGTAATCTACGTCTACCCAATGACGGGACGCCCAGATGTCCGATTGCCCGATGGGTGGGATCGAATCCCCGGTGCTCGTGGCTGCACGCCACAGTCTTGTGGCTTTCGCGACCATTACGCAGAACTCAAGGCACTAAACACGGGTGTGTTTGGGTTGAGTACCCAGACGACGGAATATCAACGCGAAGCTAGAGACCGGTTGCACTTGCCATTCCAGTTGGTGAGCGATAGTACGTTACGGCTCAAGAGCACTATGCGGCTCCCTACGTTCACGCTGGCCGGCATGGAGCTATACAAGCGCCTGACCCTAATCGCGGACGATGGACGGATCGAGAAGATTTTCTATCCTGTTTTCCCGCCTAACTTGAATGCTGATGAAGTCCTGTCCTGGCTGCAGCAAAACGCCCGATCCTGCGC
>CAZUSF010000038.1:0-12493 GCA_964623355.1 uncultured Thiobacillus sp.
TCGCCGCGAGTGGCTTCGACTTCGGTGGCGGTGAGGCCGAACAGGAAGAAGTTGTGTTCGCCGTCGAGCTTGGTCACTTCCTCGCGGATCTCGATGTTGGCGCCATCCAGAGTGCCGATGGTGGCGGCGCCGTTCATCATGAACTTCATGTTGCCGGTGCCGGAAGCCTCTTTGCCGGCGGTGGAAATCTGTTCCGACAAATCGGTACCGGGGGCGATGATTTCCATCGCGGAAACCCGGTAATTCGGCAGGAACGCAACTTTCAGTCGACCGCCGACGGTGGCATCGCCGTTGACCATTTCGGCCACTTTGCAGATCAGCGTGATGATCCGTTTTGCCATGAAGTAGCCCGGCGCGGCCTTGCCGCCGATCAGCACGCAGCGCGGCGTCCAGTCTGCATCCTCGCCATTTTTCAGGCGGGCGTAGAGATGAATCACGTGCAGGATGTTGAGCAACTGGCGCTTGTATTCGTGAATGCGTTTGACCTGCACATCGAACAGCGCTTCCGGATCGAAAGTCACCCCGCAATCATGTCGAACAAGTCTGGCGAGGCGGACTTTGTTGGCATATTTGACGGCATGCCAGCGGGCGCGGAAATCGGCATCATTGGCGTGCTTGGCGAGGCCTTGCAGTTCGTCGAGCTGCGAAATCCAGCGTTCGCTGCCGAGCGTTGCGCTGATCAACTTCGACAATTCCGGGTTGGCGGCGGCCATCCAGCGGCGCTGGGTGACACCGTTGGTCTTGTTGTTGAATTTTGTCGGCCAGAGTTCGAAGAAGTCGCGGAACAAGCCTTCCTGCAGCAAATCGGAATGCAACTGGGCGACGCCGTTGACCGAGTAGCTGCCGACAATCGCCAGGTAAGCCATGCGCAATTGCGGATCGGGGCCTTCCTCGATCAACGACATGCGCGCCATGCGCTCCTTGTCGCCCGGCCAACGACGCGCCACTTCGGTCAGGAAGCGGGCGTTGATTTCGTAAATGATTTCCATCAGACGCGGCAGCAACTGGCCGAACAGGCGGACCGACCATTTTTCCAGGGCTTCCGGCAGCAGCGTGTGATTGGTGTAGGCCATGGTTTGCCGGGTGACGTCCCAGGCTTCGTCCCACTCCAGGCCATACTCATCCATCAACAAGCGCATCAACTCCGGTACCGCGCAAGTCGGATGGGTGTCGTTCAACTGGAAGCAGTTCTTCGCCGAAAACTGGCTGAAATCACGGCCATGGCGGCGCTCCCAGCCTTCCAGCACATCCTGCAGGCTGGCCGAAGCGAGGAAGTATTGCTGGCGCAAACGCAAGACTTTGCCGTTCTCGCTGGCATCGTTCGGGTAGAGCACCATGGTGATGTTCTCGGCCGCGTTCTTCGACGCCACCGATTCGGTATAGGAGCCGGCATTGAATTCGCCGAGATCGAATTCATCCGTGGCCGAGGCGCTCCACAGGCGCAGCACGTTGACGGTGTCGTTCTTGTAGCCGGGAATCGGCGTGTCGTACGGCACCGCCAGCACATCCTGCGAGTCAACCCAGCGCGTATGCTGACGGCCCTTGGCATCACGGAAATGCTCGATGCGGCCGTAATACTGCACACGACGGGTATGTTCCGGCCGCTCCACTTCCCAGGGGTTGCCGTCGCGCAGCCAATGATCCGGCTCTTCGACCTGACGGCAGTTCTCCACATGCTGGCGGAACATGCCGTATTCATAGCGAATACCGTAGCCCATCACCGGCAATTGCAGGCTGGCGCAGCTATCCAGAAAACAGGCGGCGAGGCGGCCGAGGCCGCCATTGCCGAGACCGGCGTCGTGTTCGACATCGATCATTTCTTCCAGATCAAGGCCCAGGCGGTGCAGCGTCGGCTCGATGGTCTCACCCAGCCCGAGATTGAGCAGCGCGTTGTTCAGCGTGCGGCCCATGAGGAATTCCAGCGACAGGTAATACGCGTGTTTGGCGTCCGCTTCCTCGTAGGCGTAACGAGTCCGCTTCCAGCGCTCCATCAGTCGATCACGTAGTGCCAGGGAAAGGGCCTGATAGGGGTAATGCGAGGAGCGGCAGTTCTTGTCGCGGCCGAGAAAATTGCCGAAGTAACGCCGGATATCGAGCGCCAAAGCTTCCGTATCCATGCCCAGTCGCGGCACTTCAAATAGCTCGGGAGTAGGCTGGCTGGCGCGCAGGGGCTTGAGGCCGCTGTTTTTCTGATTCATGGTGAGCATCCAGTTATTTTTGTGTCGAATAGCGTCTAGCGTAAACGCAGAACGTCGAAATGTGAACCGCAGCCGTCACTCGGCGTGCAAAGCCTTGGCTCATTGTCGCGTACGAAAGAATTGTATCGGCGTGGTCTTGATCTCTTGCGCGCGTTGATTGCTGACGCTGCGTTTGAGCTTGCCCACCACATGCATTTCGCAGGCTTTGCAGTCGAAGCGCAGGGTCAGTTTTTCGCTGCCATTGATCAGGCTGAGCGGCTCGGCGCGCACCGTGCCATGCACGCCGGTGACGCCGATGGTCTGTTTCGGGCACAAGCTGAGCGAATAGCGCACGCAATGTTTGGTAATCATCAACGAAACATCGCCTTCTTCCTCATGGCTTTCATAGGCCGCGGCGATCAGTTTGACGCCGTGCCGGGCATAGAAATCGCGGGCGCGGCTGTTGAATACATTGCCGAGATAGCTGAGGCTGTCTTCCGGGTAGTTGGCGGACTTCGGCGTGGCGCGCGGCAGACGTTCAAACGCCTTGCGGCGTGCGGCTTCCAGCTTTTCCACCGCTTCGCGCCTGAGCGCATTGATCGCGGAGGCCGGCACAAACCAGGCTTGCGACAGGTTGAGATTGATGTCGATCGGCTGAAACAGCGTCGCGCCCAGCTTGGCCAGGTTTTCGCGCAAGCCGGCAGCCGCGCGATCCGCATCCTTCGCCGGCTCCTTGGCGATCACTGTTTCGGCGCGGGCGCTGTGGCCATCTGCATCGGTCAGCGTCAGCGCCAGGCCGTTCAGGGTTTCGTCCAGATTCAGCCAGATACCGATGCGGCGCTCGCTCGATTTCCTGTCCAGCGTGCGCTGCCAACTCATGTCGCGATTGCGGTTGATCTCGACGCCGACGCGCAGATCCTTCAATTCGGCGACGGGGTCGTTCGGCTGCACCCGCCAACGCTGCTTGCCGCCCTTCAGTTTGCCAACCGGCACTGCGGTATTGATCGCCATGCCGACCAGCTCTTTCTGCAAGTCGTAGTAACACAGGCCGTCACCGTTATTGAGCAAAAAGTGGGCCGCCCCGGAGGTCTCGATCTCGACCCAATCCGGCCCCACATTCAGCACAAAGCCGATCGGCTGGCCCGGGTTCTTCGGGCTGTCGAAAGCGCCGATGTCGAGCTTGCGGCCCTGCACGAAGTAGTCGGTGGAACCACGATTGAAGTTCAGGTCCGGGTCCGGCGTGAAGGTGAAAGTACATTCGCCGCTGGAAGCGCGCGCCAACTCGGGGCGTTGTTCCAGGATGTCATCCAGCAGCCTGCGGTAATGGGCGGTGATGTTCTTCACGTAGCCCATGTCCTTGTAACGGCCCTCGATCTTGAAGCTGCGGATGCCTGCGTCGATCAGCATGGAGAGGTTGTCGCTCTGGTTGTTGTCCTTCAGTGACAGCACATGTTTGTCGTGCGCCACGATGCGGCCCTTGGCGTCGGCGACCTGATACGGCAGGCGGCAGGCCTGGCTGCAATCACCGCGATTGGCGCTGCGACCGGTATGCGCGTGGCTGATGTAGCACTGGCCGCTGTAGGCGACACACAACGCGCCATGGATGAAGAATTCCAGCGTGGCGTCGGTCGCAGCCCGGATTGCTGCGATCTGTTCCAGCGTCAACTCGCGCGCCAACACCAGTTGCGACAGGCCGACATCCTGCAGAAAACGCGCCTTCTCCGGCGTCCGGATATCGGTCTGGGTGCTGGCATGCAGCTGGATCGGCGGCAAGTCGAGTTCCAGCAGCCCCATGTCCTGGATGATCAGCGCATCGACGCCGGCGTCGTACAACGCCCAGATCAGCTTGCGCGCCGCTTCCAGTTCGTCGTCGCGCAGGATGGTGTTGAGGGTGGCGAAAATGCGTGCATTGAAGCGATGCGCATGCTTCGCCAGACGGGCGATATCGGCGACCGAGTTATCCGCGCTGCTGCGCGCGCCGAACGAGGGCCCGCCGATATAAACCGCATCGGCACCGTGATTGATCGCTTCAATGCCGATATTCACATCGCGCGCCGGCGCCAGGAGTTCAAGTTGATGATTTTGCATGGCGCGGATTATCGCCCGGGATGGCCGTGCTTAATTACCTCACCCCGATTTCAGCCTTTCTTGCTGCGATTCAATGCGGAACATGCCCAGTCATCCATCGGTGCGCAGGAAGGACTGCCACGTTGAGCCAAAAGAAAATCCAGGAATGCACGTGCCACGCGGGAAATTTGCCGGCCGGCCGGATACACCGCATACCAATGCCGCAGGATGGGAAAACCTTCGACATCGAGCACCGCGAACTGGTCCGGCTGATGCAAGGTGAGGGCATGACAGGACAGCGCGGAAACGCCCAGGTCGGCCAGAATCGCCTGCTTGATCGCTTCATTGCTGCCCAATTCCAGGCGCGGGCGGATTTCCAGGCCATGGTCGTGGAACAGGCGCTCGATCGCCTTGCGCGTGCCGGAGCCGGCTTCTCGCATGACCCAGGGTTGTTGCGCCAGATCCGCCAGGGTCAGGTTGGGTTTCGCCGCCAGCGGGTGGTTGGGCGCGGCCAGCACCACGATCGGGTTATCCATGATCTGCTCGGCGATGACATCGATTTCCTGCGGCGGCGTACCGAGCAGATACAGATCATCAAGATTGTCGGCCATGCTGGCCAGGACTTGCTCCTTGTTGGTCACACGCAAAGAGACTTCAATACCGGGATGCAACTTGGCGAATTCGCCGAGCAGGCGCGGCGCGAAGTAGGACGCGGTAGAAATCGCCATCAGCTTCAATTTGCCCCTTTCCAGGCCCTGACGTTCCGCCATTGACATGGTGTAGCGATCCAGTATGGCGAAGATTTCCCGGCTGGCTTGCGCCAGTTCGCTGCCTTCCTCCGTCAAGAACACTTTCTTGCCCATCAGCTCTATCAGCGGCGCGCCGACGATGTCGGTGAGCTTTTTCATTTGCATCGAAACAGTAGGTTGGGTCAGGTAAAGCTCTTCCGAGGCACGCGTGAAGCTCTTCAGGCGGGCGATGGCTTCGAAAATTTCGAGTTGGCGGAAGGTGGTGTGATGGCGCATGGATAGTGGTAAAACGAGATGTCAAACGACAGCCGGAAGGATAGAATATTTGTTTCCTACATAGATGAATATCTATCATCTATATAGAAAATAGTGACTGTTATTTATGATTCGATATGCGCATTATTCGAAGACCTCTTAATCGACAAATCAGTCGATGAGGATTTAAAGCAATCCCGAGACTAAGGAGCTTACTCATGGCTGTGAAGACCTATAACGCTGGCGTCAAGGATTATCGCCATACCTACTGGATGCCCGATTACACCCCGCTGGATACCGACCTCTTGGCGTGCTTCAAGATCACCCCGCAAGCGGGCGTGGATCGCGAAGAAGCTGCTGCTGCGGTAGCCGCCGAGTCTTCCACCGGCACCTGGACCACGGTGTGGACCGATCTGTTGACCGACATGGACTACTACAAGGGCCGCGCCTATCGCATTGAGGACGTGCCGGGCGACGACACCTGCTTCTATGCCTTCATCGCCTACCCGATCGATCTGTTCGAAGAGGGTTCAGTGGTGAACGTGTTCACCTCGCTGGTCGGTAACGTGTTCGGCTTCAAAGCCGTGCGCGCCCTGCGTCTGGAAGACGTGCGCTTCCCCATCGCCTACGTCAAGACCTGTGGCGGCCCACCCCTGGGCATCCAGGTCGAGCGCGATATCATGAACAAATACGGTCGTCCGCTGCTGGGCTGCACGATCAAGCCCAAGCTGGGTCTGTCCGCCAAGAATTATGGCCGTGCCGTGTACGAGTGTCTGCGCGGTGGTCTGGACTTCACCAAGGACGACGAAAACGTCAACAGCCAGCCGTTCATGCGTTGGCGTCAGCGTTTCGACTTTGTGCAAGAAGCCACACTCAAAGCCGAAGCCGAAACCGGCGAGCGCAAGGGCCACTACCTGAACGTGACCGCGCCGACCCCGGAAGAAATGTACAAACGCGCCGAGTACGCCAAGGAAATTGGCGCACCGATCATCATGCATGACTACATCACCGGTGGTTTCTGCGCCAACACCGGTCTGGCCAACTGGTGCCGCGACAACGGTATGCTGCTGCACATCCACCGCGCCATGCACGCCGTGATCGACCGCAACCCGCACCATGGTATCCACTTCCGCGTACTGACCAAGATCCTGCGTCTGTCGGGCGGCGATCACCTGCATACCGGTACCGTCGTCGGCAAGCTGGAAGGCGACCGTGCTTCCACCCTCGGCTGGATCGATCTGCTGCGTGAGTCCTTCATTCCTGAAGATCGTAGCCGCGGCATCTTCTTCGATCAGGATTGGGGTTCCATGCCCGGCGCGTTCGCCGTGGCTTCAGGTGGTATCCACGTCTGGCACATGCCGGCGCTGGTTTCCATCTTCGGTGATGACTCCGTGCTGCAGTTTGGCGGTGGCACCCTCGGTCACCCCTGGGGCAACGCCGCCGGTGCGGCAGCCAACCGTGTCGCCTTGGAAGCCTGTGTGCAGGCGCGCAACGAAGGGCGCCAGCTCGAGAAGGAAGGCAAGGAAATCCTCGCCTCCGCTGCTTCGCACAGCCCCGAACTGAAGATCGCCATGGAAACCTGGAAAGAAATCAAGTTCGAGTTTGATACCGTAGACAAGTTGGACATCGCCAACAAGTAAACAGGCTTCAGGCAGTGGTTCAGGCCCGACTAAGGCGCACGGTGAAGCCGTGACGCCACGGACTTGGACCTCCGTCAACTCATTATCTGAAAGGAATTAATCATGGCTGTTCAAGCTTACAAAGCCTCCAAGAAATACGAAACCTTCTCGTATCTGCCCCCGATGTCGGCGGATCAGGTGCAACGCCAGATCGCCTACTGCATCAGCCAGGGCTGGAACCCGTCCGTCGAGCACACTGAAAAAGGCACCGCCGCCACCAGCAACTACTGGTACATGTGGAAGTTGCCCTTCTTCGGCGAGCAGTCAGTTGCGGCTGTTCTGGCTGAAATCGAAGCTTGCTACCGCGAATTCCCGGACCACCTGGTGCGCTTCGTAGCGTATGACAACTACGCGCAAAGCCAGGGTATGTCGTTCGTGGTTTATCGCTGATAGCTGTATCGATATCGGATGGTGTGCAGGTATGCGCACCATCTGATAACGGCTACCTAAACAGTTCTAAAACACAATTGCTGAGGCTGCGGATCTGCAGGCTCGCAACCTCAGCAATATCTCAAGAAGTTCGAGGTGAGTGATGACACAAGCCAGTGATAGCACGGCCACAGCGACCCTGTCGGGACGCGAATTGGCCCTGAAGCGACGGCAAGCAATGGCATTGCATGGCAAGAAAGGCGTTATGAAATCCACGCCAGCCAGCCAGAAGTCTGCACCCCGTGTAGAGATGCCGACCAGCGCGCCAATCAACCAGAATGTTTCGACCCTGAGCGCAACAAGTATCTCTCCCGCTGCAGTGGCGGCGCTGGTTGCGCAAAATCAGGCCAATGTAGCCGGCCGCAATGCCAGCCGAGCACGCCGCGAGGCGATGAGCCTGTCTGGAAAGGCCGCATTGCAACCGACCTCTGCACGTCCAAGCGGACGTTTGCGCCCCAGTCGTGAAAATTCCGTACCGGCCAAATCAGCACTTGCTTCAACGCAGGGATCATGCGGTTGCGGTTGCAATGGTGCCAAAGACGGATGCGGCAGCAATCAGGTCGAAGCTCCCTCATCTAGTGCTGGTTTGACACCGGCTGTTGCGCTGAGCGTGTCGACCGATAAAGCCGGCACCAAACTGGCCGCTATGCCGAAGGGCCGTGCAATCGCACAAGCAAGGCGAGCCGCGCTTGCACAGGATGGCAAGGCTGGCATCAAGCGCGTCGCGCAAGCAACCAAGATCGCGGCAACCATGCCGGATCAGGACTGGCAAGTGGCGATCTCCAAAGGCGCGACAGGTCGTCAGGTGGCGATGCAACACCGTATGGTCCAGTCACTCGCAGGTCGCGCTGAAGCCAGTCACAAGGCAACACGACCCTCTGGTCGGATGCGCGCCCGCAATGTCGTACCGGCACCCGCCAAGGTTGAAGAGGGCCATACCCTTTCCGGCCAAAGCGTCACCGGCACCATGGTTGAACGTAGCAAAAAGTTGACCGGCAACGAACCAGGCTCCTGCCGCCCGGTTACGGGTACCGAATACATTGGAAGCGAACAATTCAAAGAGTTCTGCGAGACGCTTCCAAAGCCCGCACCCACCAAAGTGGGGGTGAGTACAACAGTACGCGAGCTCAAGGTGACAGGCACCGAGGTTGGTCGTGCCATCAATGTGACGGGTGATGAACTTGGCGCCTGCAGAGGCATCACGGGTACGGAATATCTTGCTGCGCAGCGTTTCGACGAGTTCTGCGCCAGCCGGCCTGCACCCGCGCCCGCCAAGATCGGCGCCACGGATACCAGCAAAGGCAAAACCATTACCGGAACATTGGTGAATCGTCCGGCGGGCGTGACCGGCGGCGAGCAAGGCGCGGACCGATCAATAACCGGCACCGGCTACCCACAAGCCACTCAGGCCGCGCAAGTGCCCGATAAAGTTGCGCTGACCCATACCAGCCATGGCATGTCCGTGACCGGAACGGCGCTGGGCCACAGCGGCAAGATTACCGGCGACGAATACGGTGCTTGCAAAGGAATCACGGGTACCGAGTACCTGGCGCAAGAACAGTACAAAACGGTATGCAATAGCGAGGCGCCGAGTGCACCGCGCAAAGTCAGCGTGATGTCGTCGCGTGCCAATCAATCCGTTTCTGGTACCGAAGTCGGCCGCTCCGAAAAGGTGACCGGCGATGAGCCAGGCTCGTGCCGCAGCATTACCGGTTCGCAATATTTCACGCCGTCTAGTTTTGGCGCGCTGTGCGAGACCACGGTCCCAAAAAAGGTGGCCAGCATGCAGACTTTGGCGGGTCGTACCCTGACCGGCACGGAGGTCGGCAGCTCCCCAAAAGTAACCGGTGACGAGATGGGCGGGTGCAAATCCGTCACCGGAACAGACTATGTCGGCGCGGCGCAGCAACAAGCTGTCTGTGCCGTCAGCACCCCGGTTGCGCCTATAGCCAAAGTCGCAATCGATCAAACCTGGCGCGGTCAGTCCGTAACTGGTGCCTATGTCGGCCGATCCGAGCGTGTCACTGGCGCTGAATCGGGCGGCTGTTCGCCAATCAGCGGCACACCGTACATTGGTCGCGGGCAGTACAACAACTTCTGCGAATCACCAGCCATGCAGGCACAAGAAGCGCGTATTCGCGTCAGCGCAATGGTTCCGATCCTGGCTGTAACGGGTGACCGTCCCGGCGCAGGTGGATCCGTCATGACCGGCGATCAGCGCGGCGTGTGCGAGGTGATTAGTGGCACGCCTTATGTCGGTCCGGACAATTCAGCTACGCAATGTGCAAGCAGCGGTCGTTTCGCAGTGCGCAGCAAAGCTTGGTCCGAACCCGCGCAACCGGCCGCACCGATGGATTTCAGCATCAGCTCGCCAGCCCGTACGGCCAGCCTGCAACGCAGCAACGATGTGACTGGCGGCTCCTATCACAGTGAACGGATCACCGGGCCGGTCAACAAGGCGAATGGTCTGATTACGGGCACGCCGGAATTCCGCCATCGTGATGCTGCAGCCGTGATGCCGAATCAACCGGAAATTGTTGCGGCGTCGAGTCGTCTCACCGGAGAAGGCAACCAGTCTGGTCGTCCGGTCACCGGGGATGCCTGGGGCGCCATGAGTCGGGTGAGTGGAACCGAAGGCGTTTCGAGCCAGTCGCGTAACCCGACCGTTCGCGGCAATCCGCGTGGCATGGGGATGAACGCAACGCTGTTTCGCGAAACCATTGAACGTCCCGCACCCCAGGAAAGCCGTATTACCGGCTCATCGGGCACCACCAACAAGGGCGCGTCAGTGACCTTGTCCGGCGGCGCGCGCGGCTGAGGATAGATCGTGAATACACGTAAACGACTGGTCGCGATGCGCATGGCCAGCCTGCAACCGCAGGCGGCTTCAAGCCACGACAGCAATGGACCGGCTAATCCTGCTTGCGTCATCAATGCCGGACAACGCTGCGAACACGCTTTGGTCGACGCTCGGTTGAACCGGTCTTTGTCTGACTACGAGCAAGTCGTGCGCGGCCGATTCGCAGCGATTGTCGAAACGTTGAAAGCGCTGTCGGCCGAGCAGCATGAACTCGACTTTGTCCCCCGCGCGCAATCCCTGGCGCGCGAACGGCTCGGCTACGAACTGCCCGACACACTGCTTGGCGAAGCCTGGGTCTCCGGACTCAATCTGCGCGCGCTGCATTCCTACTGTATTTTCCGCAGTTTCAAGGAATGCATCGATCAGGTTGACACTGACCAAGCCTCCTGGCGCGAATCCATGACGCTGGATGCCGAGTTCATCCGCCGCTGCGGCTATCACACGCTGGACATCAGTCCATGCGCCGATGGTCGCCTGCAAGGCCTGCTGCCCTTCGTATTCCGCATGGCGCCGGCCGCATCGATCATGGTCAAGGCTTACGCCGGAGCCATGTTCGATGTCGAAATGGATGTTGCCGATTGGACTCACCGTGAACTTGAGCGGCTGAGCGGCGGCATTCCGGAATGCTCGGACGGCAAGTATCTGAAAATTGCCGTCTATCATTACAGCACCTCGAAACCCTGTGAACAGGGCTGCGCGGCGCACGGCAGCCTTGATAACAAGGCGACCGATTCAGCCTTGGCGCGCTTGAACGAACTGCGCTCTGCCATCGAGAACACCTTCGGTCGCGGTGCCGCGCCTGAAATTCTGCTGGTTGGCATGGACACCGATGTAGATGCCATCCGCGTACACCTGCCAGACGGCAATGGCGACATTAGCCCGCATCGCTTTGTCGAAACCGCGAGCCTGTACCGCGATACTCTGGGCATGAACGCTCAATCGGCTCGATCGCATATCGAAGCTCAGGTTGCCATAGCCGAGCAAGCCGAGGGTTGGGCGCGCGGAAATGGCGGCGTTGAGCCCGGCATGCGCGCCTTGATTTTGCGTTTGCTGGAAGCCAATCTGTCGCAAATTGAATTTGTTATCCAGCATCACGCCGGCCGCTACAGCGTGATCGGTCATGACGAGGAATTCATCTGCGCGGGTGAGGCGACGCATTTCGTGCAGATGCGCAACAAGTATTACTACGCCCATCTGGACACCGTCGAAGAAGGCGCGGCTTGTATGGATGTCGGCATCAAGATTTTTACCGGTTTGAATGTCAATCATGGTTTACCGGTACCTGTTCTGGTGCACTTTCATTACAACGGTCGAGTCCCTGGATCACGTGAGCGCACCATTGCACGCTGCAAGCGGGTCAAAGCCGCGATCGAGTCGCGTTATCCGCAACTACATAAAAAAGGTTTGCTGCATTGCCAGATGGCAATCAGTGACCAAATGGGCAGTGAACGCTGCCAGTTTATTGAAGATGATGCCCCGGTAGCCGGGCATTGAACCGAATGATTCGCTGAGGCCACACGATGAGAATCATGAGAGTTGAGAAAACCCTGGTATCCACCAACCGAATCGACTCGTTTGGGCATAAACCGTTGTTGGTTGTGCAGGACAAGGTCGGTGGTGCGCGCAGTGTGGCGGTCGATTCCGTGGGTTGCATTCCGGGCGACTGGGTAATTTGTGTTGGTTCGTCGGCGGCGCGGGAAGCGGCCGGCAGCAAGGAATATCCGTCTGATCTGACGATAGTCGGCATCATCGATCACTGGGCTGAAGAAAGCGTCTGATGGAAATCATGCGCGTCAAGGATGATCTGGTTTGCACGCGGCGCGTACCGGGGCTGAAAGCAACCTCCTTGCGGGTGCTGGAAAGCCAGAAAGGCGCTTTGCTGGTGGCGACCGATCCGGTTGGCGTGCCAGTCGGCAAGTGGGTGTTCACCACGACGGGTAGCGCGGCGAGATTGGCGATGCCGGATGTCAAGGTCATGACTGACCTGACCATTTGCGGAATCATAGATGGCTGGGATGAGTAAGCAGGATTTCAGGCGGCAAGGTTTTTGAATGGTGTTGGGCGGGCAAGATAGACGTGCTTGGGCGCGGTTGCCCTTGAGTGGATGCGGGAAGAATTTCGTTTCTTAACTTGTTGGAAAAAGGAGTATCAAAATGGCTGAATATATGGGTGTTGCCCTTGGCATGATCGAAACCCGCGGACTGGTTCCCGCGATTGAAGCAGCTGATGCGATGACAAAAGCCGCCGAAGTTCGCCTGATTGGTCGTCAATTCGTCG
>CAZUSF010000039.1:0-12409 GCA_964623355.1 uncultured Thiobacillus sp.
CCTGGATTTCATAACCCTGCTGCAGAACGCCTTCCAGGTTGTACCAATCGCGATATGGCCCACCTATGGTTTTGCATTCCTTGGGACCATCCACACACTGGACATCGATGAAGTTCTTGATCCGCTCGCGGAACACACGCACATCCAGCGTGATGTCCTGCTCCGGCCATTGCCCGATGTAGCCAATCTCACGGCTGACAATAGACTCGGGCTTTACATTGCCGCTGGCGAGGATGTAAGGATGCGACTGAAATAACAGAGAACCATCAGCGTTCAGCAATCGGGTAACAGAATCAGCATTGGTTTCATATAGCACCGGATTGCGATACGCCTTGGAAACACCAAAGCGAAACGAATGCCGCGCGGACGGCTGCCAATGTATGGTAGCGCGCGGCGAAAAACGGCTGCCAACCAGTTCATAGTCTTCCCAGAAAATGCCTGTATTGAGTAGCCAGTCATTGGCCATCCGCCATTCCAGATGACCGAAAAGACCATGCGAATCGACATGCAGCTTGTCAGGGTCATTGAAATAGAGCATGGATTGCACCGAGTCGCGCCGGATGTAGACGCCTATAACCGAGCGCAGGTCGTCGCCATGTGCGCTGTCCAGTTCGACTTCGGCATGCCAGCGTTGCGCCAGAAGATCGGCTTCGTAATAGGCTCCCGGACTCGGGGGGAAATAGACCGGGACATTGACCGGGACATCTTCCATCGTCTTCAGCGTATTGAAGAACAACTTGGCTTGCAGCCCATTGCCGGATGCAAGCTGGAGCTGGTAGTCGGCCTGAAAGTAACCGCTTTCGACATCCTGGTCATGCGGCTGATTCTCGTCATCCGTAATTCTGCCCTCGCCACGCCCCCCCACAGGGCACCAAATTTCAGGCTGAGGTTTTCCCGGTTGCCAAGTTCGAACTCGCCGCGGTAACTCAACATGCGGCTGTTTTCATCATCGTTGTCGTTGTCGAAACCGTTATCCTGGCGTTCACCGAGCGTAATTCGGTGACTGCTGTTCTCCGCCCGTCCCGCCCAGCGAAATTCCGCTTCCTGGTGATCATGATTACCGGCGGTGAGCCGCAACATGCGTCCAGCCACGTCATCCGGATGCCGGGTGATGATATTGATGATGCCGGTAAACGCATTAGCGCCGAAACTGGCGGCGTTCGGACCGCGCACAACTTCGATCCGCTCGATGTCCTGAATAGCAAGCGGCAAGGTATCCCAGCGAACGCCACCAATGCTGGGCAAATACACCGAACGCCCATCCACCATGACTTGCATACGCCGCGCATACTCGGCCGCGAAGGTATGCGTCACATTGTGGAACCAACCTTTTTTGAAACCGACATACATGCCGGGAACCAGGCGGAACAGATCGGCAAGGTTGTGATAACCCGATGCTTCGATCTGCTTGCGGTCGATCACCGTGGTCGAATTCGGCGCATCCATCAGCGATTGCGACAAACGGCTGGCGGTGAGAACCGTGGGCATTTCGGCGAGGAAATCGGTTTCCGATAAATCAGAAGCTGCGTATGCACAGACGTGCGCCGGGGCAACAAGAGCACAGCTCAAGCAAACTGCAAGGTTTCGAATCACCATGTCGGCATCTCCCCACATTCTTTCGCCAACGACGCAAGATAAGCTTGATGCAAGTCCTGCTCGGCTTGACTGGCACGGATCACCTTCAGCGAACCGCTTCGGCGCATTGCGCTGCCCACTGCCTGAACCGGCTGGCTGATGTCGATGCCCAGGGTTTCCTGGCCGCGCGTCATCGCCAGATAAACCTCGGCCAGCAACTGCGCATCCAGCAACGCGCCATGGAAGGTACGGCCGGCGTTGTCGACAAAATAGCGGCGGCATAGCGCATCCAGATTGTTCTTCTGGCCGGGATGCAGTTGTTTCGCCAACTTCAGGGTATCGAGCACCTCGCAATAGCGCTTCATTGGCCCGTCATCCTGGCGGGCCAGTTCGGCATTGAGAAAACCAATATCGAACGGCGCGTTATGGATCACCAGTTCCGCATCGCGGACAAAATCGAGAAACTCGGCGGCCACGTCGGAAAAACGGGGTTTGTCGGAGAGAAACTCGCGACTCAGCCCGTGTACCGACAAAGCACCGGCGTCGATGTCGCGCTCCGGGTTGAGATAAACGTGATACGTCGCGCCGGTAATGCGGCGATTGAGAATTTCCAACGCGCCGATTTCAATCACCCGATGCCCCTGCGCCGGATCCAGGCCGGTGGTTTCGGTATCCAGAACAATTTGTCGACTCATGCCTTTCTTACCCCTTCATTGGCCAGCGCATCGGCGATTTCATTGCCCGGATGCCCGGCGTGGCCCTTGACCCAGAACCATTCAACCTGATGCCGCGCCGCCTGCTCACTCAGCGCGCGCCATAAATCCTGATTCTTGACCGCGCCGCCGGCCGCTGTTTTCCAGCCACGCCGCACCCAGTTCGGCAGCCACTCGGAGATGCCCTTCTGGACGTATTGCGAATCGGTATGCACCCGCACGCGGCAGGTCTGATTCAGCGATTTCAGACCCTCGATCACCGCCATCAATTCCATGCGGTTGTTGGTGGTATCGCGGGCGCCGCCGCAAAGCCGTTTTTCGACCTCGCCGTAACGCAACAACACGCCCCAACCGCCGAGCCCGGGATTGCCCTTGCAGGCGCCATCGGAATAAATATCGACCACTTTCGCGTCGATCACGTCTTTTTTATCGTTCATGCCTGGTCCGCTGCGATGAAGTTCTGGTTGATTGCGCCCAAGCGGGACTGGCACGCCAGGCCGCATCACGCTTGGGCATAAGAATGCGCATGCCATGCACGCGCTTGACCGCATGGATCAGATAAATGCCGCCGCCCAATGCCCACCAGCGATCTCCCGCCGCCTCGAGAAACCCGAAACGGGACAACCAGGCGGCGCGATCCAGCGGCGGTGCGTAACAAGCCATGCGACAGACAACCAGTTCGAAGCCCATCAGCGCCAGCCAATCCTTGATCCGGGTGAGATGGATGAAACGGCCGCGCCAGGGATGCGAGCCCGCATTACGGCCGGCTCGTTCGGTAATGAAACGACGCAGGCCCCACAAACTGATCGGATTGAAGCCGCTGATCAGCAAGCGCCCCTCCGGGCGCAAGACCCGCTCGGCTTCGCGCAGGACCTGATGCGGATGCAACGAGAATTCCAGCACATGCGGCAAGGCCAGCAAATCGAGACTCTGGCTGGCAATCGGCAACATCTCGGGCAGGTTGCGCAAAGGACCGGTATCGAGGCCAGCGCAAAAGCGATGCGGCATACGGTTGGCACGCAGGAAATCGGTGTCGCATTCGCCCATCTGCATGGCGTGAAAACCAAACAGGTCAGTGCTTACGGCATCAAACCATGCCTGCTCATGCGCCAGCACATACCGACCAAGATCGCTTTCATACCAGCTCAGCATGGTTGACGCCCGCAGGCTCCCTCGAATAAATAGCCAATATGATCAAAATTGAAGCCATCCCGACCTTCCAGGACAACTATGTCTGGGCCATCCACAATGACCATACCGCGATACTGGTTGATCCCGGTGAAGCGGGGCCGATTCTAACTTGGCTGGCAAATCGAAACATCACCGCCAGCGCGATCCTGGTGACGCATCATCATCATGACCATGTCGGTGGCATTGGCGATCTGCTGAAACAGACTGCGATCCCGGTTTACGGGCCTGCACGTGGCGCCGCAAAAACCATTCCGGTGCGTGAAGGTGAATTATTGACCTTCGACAGTCTTGGCCTGAATTTCAAGGTCATCGAGACGCCCGGGCACACCCTGGATCATGTCTGCTATCTCGCCAGCGAGTTTGTCAGCGAATTTGACAGCGAATTTGCCAATGAATCGTCTGAAACCGGCTCGCTTCTGGATTTGCATCTTTTCTGCGGCGATACCCTGTTCTCCTGCGGATGCGGTCGCTTGTTCGAGGGAACGCCAGCGGAAATGCATACCTCCCTGAGCCGTCTGGCGGCGTTGCCGGAACAGACCCTGATGTACTGCGCACATGAATACACCCTGGCCAATATCAGCTTTGCGCTGGAGGTCGAACCAGAGAATCCGGATCTGATCGAGCGTCACAAGGAAGCGCTGGCTTTACGCAAGCAAGGCAAAGCCACCTTGCCGGTGTCTATCGGCCGCGAACGCAAAACCAACCCCTTTCTGCGTTGTGATCAACCAGGTGCAATTGATGCAGCATCGCAACACTTCAATAAACCGCTCAGCCCAGGCGTAGAAACGTTTGCGGCGATTCGGGCCTGGAAAGACGAGGAATGAATCCGGACCCCGCGCGCCCATTACCAGGGCGCGGCTTGAGCCGAACCCCGTCATGAGTTAGAATCCTCAATCACATCAATATGTTGCGATCTTTTCTTGAGATCCTTGCGAGCCTGATGAATCTATTTTTTCGTACTGTTGCCCCCCTGCTAAGCCTTGCCCTGACTGCCGTTACGGCCATCGGAGGAGAGCTCGGCACATCCTCTTTTGATGTATCTAACAGTTCAGAAACCAACCTCAAGATCAGTTATTCGATCGCCGCACTGCCGATCAAACAAGCAGAAGCTGAAAAGGATCTCTGGGCGAGGATTCGTAAAGGTTTCAAGCTGCCGGAATCCGATCCCGGCCTGACCCGCGTGCATGAGCAAAGTTTTACCCGCAACAGCACCCATATCGAACGCATTGCCGAACGCAGCCGGCCCTATCTGTTCCATATCGTTGACCAGGTTGAAAAGCGTGGCATGCCAATGGAAATTGCGCTGTTGCCGATGATTGAGTCGGCATTCAACCCGCTTGCCAAATCCCCCATGCAAGCTTCCGGCATCTGGCAATTCATGCCCGCCACCGGACGTGTTTTCGGCCTCCAACAAAATGCCTGGTATGACGGGCGGCGGGACATCCTGGAAGCCACCAACGCAGCACTCGACTACCTGCAAAAGCTGCATGGCATGTTTGGTGACTGGGAACTGGCGCTGGCCGCTTACAACTGCGGCGAAGGCTGTGTCGCCAAAGCGCAGATGCGCTCCGCAGGCAGCAGTTACAACGCGATACGCCTGCCGAAAGAAACCCGCAACTACGTGCCGAAGCTGGTCGCCGTGCGCAACATCATCCTTAATCCCGAGCGCTTCGGCATCAACCTGGCTGCGCTGCCCAACGAGCCCTTTTTCCTGCAGCTCAAGCTGAAGAACCCGATGGAAGCGCGTCGGGCTGCGAGTCTGGCGGAAATGGATCTGGATCAATTCCTCCTGCTCAACCCGGCTTTCCAGCGCCGCGTGATCCACACCGCAACCCAGGATGTCCTGCTGCTGCCGGTAGATAAAATCGAGACCTTTCAATTCAATCTGCACCAGAAAGGCAAACAATATCGCCTGCAGAATTACGCCGCCCAGCGAGGCGAAAGCGCTCAGAGCATCGCCAGAAAGTTTGGCGTCACGCTCAGCTGGCTGAAAGAGAACAATCCGGTGAAATTACACAATGGCAAGTTTGCCAAGGCACAAACCCTGGTCGTGCCGATGCTGAAAACGGCGCAGGCATCAAGCAAACCAGCAAGTGGAACAGCTGTTCAACCGCAAGCCATGCGGACCCACACTGTTCGCAAGGGTGAAACTCTGGCGGCGCTGGCCAAGCGTTACAACGTCAAGGTCGCGGCAATTCGCCTGTTGAACGAAAACATTGACCTGCTGCTACCGGGCACAACGCTGACCATTCCCGTCGCGAGCTGAATCGGAAGCAAGTTGACCCCGGTTCAATCGACCGGCAACGCTTTCTTTCCCGGCGCTGAATCCAGCAGCAACTGGGTGTAGGCGTTCTGCGGCCGAGTCAGCAGCGTTTCCGCCATACCTGATTCGACAATCTTGCCGCCGCGCATCACCGCAACCCGATGCGCCAGATAGCTCACCACCGACAGGTTGTGGGTGATGAACAGGTAGGCCAGCCCGTGTTTTTGCTGCAAATCGGCCAGCAAGTTCAGGATTTGCGCCTGCACCGAGACATCCAGCGCGCTGGTCGGCTCATCCAGAATCAATAATTTCGGCTCAACCGCCAGCGCCCGCGCGATCGCGATACGCTGCCGCTGGCCGCCGGAAAACTCGTGCGGATAGCGGCCAACGGCGTCTTCCGGCAAGCCGACCTGATTCAACAGATCGTTGATGCGCGCGGGACGCGCTGCCACCGGCAGGAAGGACAATGCCGCCATGCCTTCATTCAGAATTTCCCCGATTTTCATGCGTGGATTCAATGACGAAAACGGATCCTGGAACACGATCTGCATTTCCGCCCGCTTGCGCCGCAAAGATTCGCCACGCAAGTTGGCCAGGGGTTCGCCAAGCAAACTCACCTGCCCTGCCGTCGGCTCGATCAGGCGCAGAATGGCGCGCGCCAACGTGGTCTTGCCGCAACCCGACTCGCCGACCAGCGCCAGCGTTTCGCCTGCCGCAACCTGAAAGCTGACGCCATCCACCGCCTTGACCTGGCCGACGGTGCGTTTCAGCAGCCCCTTGCGGATCGGGAAATGCACGGCAAGATCGCGCACTTCGAGCACCGGAGAAAGGGAATCTGCGTAGGGTGCGCCGTGCGCACCAATCGGCGGTATTCGGTGCGCATGGCGCACCCTACTTGATAGCGTTTGATCGGCTTCCGCCAGATGGCAGCGCGAAAAATGCCCCGGCACCGCCTCATGAAATGCCGGCGTTTCAACCCGGCATCGGTCGAACACCGCCGGACAACGATCGGCAAAGCGGCAACCGGTGAACACGCTGTCCGGCCCCGGCACACGGCCGGGCAGACTGTCCAGCCGCTCACCACGTCGATCCAGACGCGGCAACACGGCGAACAGCTTTTGCGTATAGGGATGCAGCGGTGCGCTGTATAGCGCAGAACGGCTGGCCCATTCGACAATCTGGCCGGCATACATCACCGCGACGCGGTCGGCCATATCGCTCGCCACATCGAGATCATGGGTGATCAGCAACAAACCCATGCCGCGTTGCTGTTGCAGATCCTTCAACAATTTCAGGATTTGCGCCTGCACCGTGACATCCAGCGCCGTGGTCGGCTCATCGGCGATCAGCACCTCCGGCTCGCCAGCCAGCATCATCGCAATCAAGGCGCGCTGGCGCTGGCCGCCGGAAAGCTGAAACGGATAGGTATCGAGTTTTTCGCGTCCCAGGCCGACCGCTTCCAGCAAACGAACCGCTTCCTCCGCTGCCGCCGAGCCGCTCAGGCCGCGATGCGCCGCCAAAGCCTCGTTGATCTGTTCGGCCACCGTCATTACCGGATTTAGGCTGGTCTGCGGTTCCTGGAAAATCATCGCCAAACGACCGCCGCGCACCTCGCCCATTTGAGCTTCGGTGAAAGCAAACAGGTTCTCGTCGGCCAGATGCACGCTGCCCGCCGCGACCCGACCGCCATCCGGCAACAAGCGCATCAAGGCCAGGGCAGTCAGCGATTTGCCGCAACCGGATTCGCCGAGCAAGGCGACGCATTCATTCGGCCCGATCTCGAAGCTGACGCCATCAACGGGTTTCAGAAGACGCCGGTTTGAGGCACTCCCGGTGTCGATTTCAACCCGCAGGTTTTCCACGATCAGGCGGCTCATGCCCGTCCCCGCGATTTCGGATCGAGCGCGTCGCGTACCTGATCGGCGAACAGATTTGCCGCCAGCACCAGCACGAACATGAACAGGAAGGCCGCCGCCAGTTGCCACCACACCACCGGCTCGCGCGCCAGTTCCAGGCGGGCGCCGTTGATCATGTTGCCGAAGCTGATCATGCCGGGATCGACACCGACGCCGACGTAGGACAGCACGGCCTCGGCCAGCACCAGGCCGGAGAAATCGATCACCACGGTAATCAGTACCAGATGCATCACGTTGGGCAACAGATGACGCAGCAGAATGCGCGCGTCGGTGACGCCGAATGCCCGCGCCGCCTGGACGAATTCAAGCTCGCGCAGCTTAAGCGCCTCGGCGCGCAACAGCCGCGCCAGGCCGGTCCAGCCGGTGACGCCGAGAATCGCGCACAGCGCCAGCAAACGCACATCGGAACGGGCGGCGGCGGTTTCAAACAGATCGGCATGGGTTTCGATCTGCACCTGCACCACCAGCACAGCGGCGGCGATCAGCAAGACGCCGGGGATCGAATTCAGCGTCGTGTAGAGATACTGGATGGCATCGTCGATGCGTCCGCCAAAATAGCCGGCGGCAATGCCCAGGGTGAGCGCGAACGGCAGCATGATCAACGTGGTCAGGCTGCCGATCAGCAGGCCGGTGCGGATCGACTTCAGCGACAGATACAGCACATCCTGGCCGACCTTGTCGGTACCGAGCAGATGCGTGCCGGGATACTTCAGCGGCGGATAGTCGCGATATTCGACACCATCCGGCCCGGTGATGGTTTCCTTGGCGTAAAGATGCGTTGCCAGCGGCGCGGAATAGGTTTTTTCGACATTGACTCGCAACGGCGTCAACAACGCATCCAGCGCCGACAGCACTTCGCCGCTGTATTGCGCAGGTTGGCCGGGCTCACCGGGCAGACGTTCAACGTAATGCAGCGAATCAAGCAGCCCGATACCAACATAGACCGAAAGAATCAGCGCAGTTGCCTTCCCCATCCGGCTCCGCATGACCTGGCGCCAGGGCGCGCGGAAGGTTTCATTCTTGCGCGCCAGCCAGACCACCACCGCCACCGTTGCCAGCAACAGCAGGATCAGGGCATCTGACCAGAGCAGGACGGGTTTGATCATCATGCCGTCATTCCAGTCTCACCCTCGGGTCAGCCCAGGTATAGGAAATATCGGTCAGCACCAGGCCGATGATGTAGAGCAACGAACCCAGGAAAACCATGGAACGGACGATGGCGAAATCCTGCGCCTGGATCGCGTCGATGGTGTAGCTGCCGAGACCGGGAATACCGAAGAACGACTCGATGATCAGGCTGCCCATGAACAGGCGTGGAATCACTACCACGACGCCGGTCAGGATCGGGATCATTGCGTTGCCAAGCACATGCTTGAACAGCACACGCAGATCGGACAGGCCCTTGGCGCGCGCGGTGCGGACGTAATCCTTGCCGATTTCCTCAAGGAACAAGGCGCGGTAGAAACGGCTCGAATCACCGATGCCGCCGATCAAACTGACCAGCACCGGCATCACCATGAATTTCCAGGCATCCAACCCGGGCTGATAGCCGGAGATGGGAAACCAGTGCCACAGCTTGCCCATCAGATACTGGCCGCCGATGACATAGAACAGGCCGGAAATCGACATCAGCCCGACGCAAAGAATGACGCCGCCGGTATCCAGCGCGGTGCCGCGAAAGAACACCAGCAACAGCGCGAAGCTGACATACGCCAGCAAGCCGACGATGAAGGTCGGCAACGCAATCGCCAGGCTGGGCCACATGCGCTGACCGATTTCGCGTGCGATGTCGCGGCCGTCATCCGACGCGCCAAAGTCGAAGACAAACAACTTGAGCGATTTCTCGACAAACAAGGTGTCGCTCACCTTTTCCGCTCCCGCCGCCGAGGCGTTGAAAAACAGTGGCTTGTCGTAGCCATGTTCACTTTTCCAACGCTCGATGGCTTCCGTCGTCACATGCTTGGCGCCGAGGTGGATGCGCGCCATATCGTCCGGCGTATTGACCATGAAGAACAACGCAAACGTGAGCAGGTTCACCCCGAGCAGAATCGGGATCGCATACAGCACGCGGCGCAGGAGATAGTTCAGCATGACCGAAGTTCAGCTTGGATTCATCGGCCGGACATGACGACCAGCAGGCCGAGCAACAGCAGCAATACGGCATAAGGGAAAGCCACCGTCGGCCGCAGCGCGCTGACGGCGTACTCGCGCAGCAGGCCCGGCACGCCGGATCGCGATGCCAGCCATTCCGAATGCAATTGAAAAGCGACGCCTTCGCCGGTTTTCACGCTCTGTTCAATACGCAGGATGCGCATCCCCAGGCGCGCCTGGAAAGTACGGAAAATGCCTTCCTGCAACCAAAGCACCAGCAGCAGCAAGCCCATCACCAGCTCATGCAGCGCCAGCATGAAACCGATTGCGCACAACGCAATGGCGAACAGCTTGATCAGCAAACCACCCTTCTCGTACTGCTCGTAATGGTTTTGCAGCGTGATCCATTCCTGGCCCAGGGCGGTCGATTCAGGCATCGGCATGGTCAGGCAAACCGGGTGTGCAAATACTTGATGATGTCCGCCGATTCATACATCCACTCGCGGTTGCCCGCCGCATCGGTAATTCTCAGACAAGGCACCACCGATTTGCCGCCACCCGCGAGCAACATGGCGCTGTGCTGCGCATCGTTGCGTGCATCGAGCAGATCGATATTCAGCGATAAACGCCGCATTTCACGCCGGACCTTGACGCAGAACGGACAGGTCTTGAACTGATACAGCGCCAGATCGCGGCATTCCGCATCCACCCTGGCTTGCGCCTCGGGTGCGCGCAACATGCCTTTCGGCGTAGTGACCCATTCCCAGATCAGGATCAGCGGCGCGAGCACAATTCGCAAGGTTTTGAAAAAGACTTTAAAAACAAACTTCATGGTGAACGGGCTTTGCAATGGAAACAGGCTGCGGACTATGGCGGATGGTCTGAATTCTGGTCAAGGCGGCTGACAAGTCAATTTCGCGCATTAAACTGGTGACCGCATTCAATTCGCTCACCGACAAGCTGTAACAAAACCTCGGCCAAACCCCAGCCAAGCCACGCCGCCGCTCAGGAGATCACCACATGCCCGCCGCCAGTCCGTATTTCACCTACCTCACCGAACTGCTGAAAAACATGCTGGAAAAAGGCGCTTCCGATCTGTTCATCACGGTCGGTTCGCCGCCGGCGCTGAAAGTCAATGGAGAACTGGTCGTATTCAACAGCAAACCGATCAGCCGCGAGCAGGCGGAGGAAATCCTGCGTTCGGCGATGAATGAAAAGCAGCAAACCGAGTTCCGCGACACGCAGGAATGCAATTTCGCGCTGTCACTCGACGGCATCGGGCGTTTTCGCATGAACACCTATGTCCAGCGCGGCTCGGTCGGCCTCGTCGCGCGCCATATCAACACCGAAGTGCCAACCCTGGCATCACTTGGATTGCCACCGATTCTGGGTCAGCTGGTGCTGGAAAAGCGCGGCCTGATCCTGATGGTCGGCGCCACCGGTTCCGGCAAATCAACCAGCCTGGCGGCGCTGGTGAATCATCGCAATGAACACGCGCGCGGCCACATCATCACCATCGAAGACCCGATCGAGTTCATGCACCCGCACAAAAAGAGCCTGATCATGCAGCGCGAAGTCGGCGTTGATACCGACAGCTGGTTCGCCGCGTTGAAGAACACCTTGCGGCAGGCGCCGGACGTAATCCTGATCGGCGAAATCCGCGACCGTGAAACCATGGAATACGCCATCACCTTCGCCGAAACCGGCCATCTCTGCCTGGCCACGCTGCACTCCAACAACTCCAACCAGGCGCTCGACCGGATCATCAACTTCTTCAGCATCGACCGGCGGCCGCAACTGCTGATGGACCTCTCGCTCAATCTGCGCGGCATCGTCTCGCAACGCCTGATCCCGAATATTCAGGGCGGCCGCACGCCGGCGATCGAAATCCTGCTCAGCAGCCCACTGGTATCGGACCTGATCCACAAAGGCGAAGTGCATGAAATCAAGGCGATCATGGCCAAATCACGCGATCTCGGCATGTGCACCTTCGACCAGGCGCTGTTCAGCCTCTGCGCCGACGGCCGCGTGGCGCCGGAAACCGCGCTGCGATTCGCCGATTCGCAAAACGAGCTGCGCCTGATGCTGAAGACGCTGGTGCGCCGCCCGGCGGGTAGCGATGACGCGAATGACGATCCCAACGGTCTGTCGATCGTATAAACACAGAATCCCGACACAGAATCCCAACACAGAATCAAGCATGTATCTCGGCATCGACTTCGGCACCTCCGGCGCGCGCGCCTGCGTCATCGCGCCAAGCGGCGAAATCGAAGACATGGAACGCATCGATTTCGGCAACCTGGCTGAGTACGAGATCACCGCCGCCTGGCGTGACACCCTGTTTTCGCTGATCGCACAGATTCCGCTCGGCATACGCAAACGCCTGGCTGCGTTGGCCATCGACGGCACCTCTGCCAGCGTATTGGCCTGCGACGAAGTCTTCATCCCGGTGCATCCGCCACTTCTCTACAACGACGCGCGCGCCACCGAACAAGCCGCACTGATCCGCCAGGTCGCCGGTGGCCAGCATGCTGCCGGCGCGGCTACTTCCGGCCTGGCCAAAGCGCTCTGGCTGAACCGCTATGCCGGTCAGGCCGCATCGATGTCGCGCCGCTATCTGAATCAGGCTGATTGGCTCTCGGCCATGCTCTCCGGCCAGG
>CAZUSF010000040.1:0-12398 GCA_964623355.1 uncultured Thiobacillus sp.
TTGAACAGCTGTCACGCCAAACTCGAGCCCGCCTTGCGCGGGCTTGTTTTTTTGGGGCTTGCAAGTCTGCTTTGACTTGTCTTGGGCACTTGACTTGTCGGTACGTTAAAATCCCCGGCAAAGCCTCAAATCAGAAACACAACATAAAATTGAACGAAATCTCGGGCGTTGATCAAAAGCAACGTGTTACGTCTCTTCCAATTTATTCAAACTTGAGTTGTATTACGCCATGAAAAAAACTGTACCTACCCTCGCCATTCTGACTTTTCTCCTCGCCGGCTCGGCAACCGCAGCTTGCGTAAAAGTACCGGAAGCCAATCTGCGCAAGAGCCCTGGCACTCAGCATGAAAAAAGCTGGGAAGTTTATAAATACATGCCACTGAAGCCGATTGGCCAGAATGGTGACTGGTATCAGGTGGAAGATGTCGATGGCGACACGCACTGGATATTCAGCCGCCTGCTCACCACGGACTTCAAATGCGCGGTGGCGAAGGTGGATAAATTGAATGTGCGTTCCGGTCCTGGCACCGAGCATGCGAGAACCCCGCTGGCCCAAGTGGACAAATACTACGCTTTCAAGGTCATTTCAGAAAAAGGCGCCTGGGTAGAAGTCGAAGATGAAGTGCAGAACCGGGGCTGGGTCAGCAACTCCTTGATCTGGCAACAATAAGTCCACGACTGGATTTGTCTGCCTGACGTTTCACCCTGTTTGCAACCTCTAAAGACCCTTCAATGCGTACCTTGATCTGCGGTTCCATGGCTTTCGACACCATCATGGTGTTCCACGATCATTTCAAGAATCACATCCTGCCCGAGCAGATTCATATTCTGAATGTCGCTTTTCTGGTGCCGGATATGCGCCGCGAATATGGAGGTTGCGCCGGCAATATTGCCTACAACATGAAGCTGCTGGGCGGCGATCCGGTGATCATGGCGACGGTAGGTGACGACTTCGCGCCGTATGCGGAACGCTTGAAAACCCTGGGCCTCGACGCCAGCCATATTCAATCTGTGGCCAATACCTTTACCGCCCAGGCATTCATCACGACCGATCTGGCGGATAACCAGATCACCGCTTTCCATCCTGGGGCGATGAATGCCTCGCATCAGAACAACGTCAACAACGCTTCGGGCATTCAGCTTGGCATTTTGTCGCCGGATGGCCGTCAGGGCATGATTGATCACGCCCGCCAGTTCAACGAAGCGGGTGTTCCGTTCATCTTCGATCCCGGTCAGGGCTTGCCGATGTTCAATGGCGATGAGTTGCTCGCCTTCATCCAGCAGGCCGAGTATCTGACCTGCAATGACTATGAAGCAAAACTCTTGCAGGAACGTACCGGTCAGACACTTGAGCAGTTGGCGACCCAGGTGCAGGCTCTGGTTGTCACACTGGGTGGCGATGGCTCACGAATTTATGCGGCTGGGCAAGTGCATGACATCCCGGTTGCCAAAGCGCGTGACGTGGTGGACCCGACCGGTTGCGGCGATGCTTATCGCGCGGGTCTGATGGCAGGCATATTGAAAAATATGGATTGGCCGACGGTTGGCCGTCTGGCCGGTTTGCTGGGTGCGATCAAGATTGCCGAGCGGGGCGGCCAGAATCATCGTTTTACCTGGGATGAAATTGCCGACCGCTTCAAGGCGGAATACGGCTACTCGATTTAAGGAGTTGAACATGAAGGCATTCTGGATACTGTTGATCCCCGCTTTGCTGGTCGGTTGCGCTAGCGGTCGTGGTGGCGATGACTATGAACGCAGCGAAGCGCGTCGCGTTTATGAAGTCAAAATGGGAACCATCGAGAGCATTCGTCCGGTCAAGCTCGAAGGTACCGAGTCCGGCATTGGTGCGGCGGCGGGCGGTGCGGTCGGCGGCATTGCAGGCAGCACGGCGGGTAAAGGCAGAGGCTCCGCAGTTGGCGCGGTGCTCGGCGCTGTCGTCGGCGGCCTGGCTGGAGCAGCGGGTGAAGAAATGGCCACCCGCAAGCAAGGCATGGAAATCATCGTCAAGATCGATTACAGCCGCACGATTGCCATCGTGCAGGAAGATAAAGGCGAGAATTTCAAGGTCGGCGAGCGGGTGCGAATACTTGAATCAGGCGGCCAGGCGCGGGTAACTCGCTGAACAATACGGCTGAACAACGCGACTGAACACTGGCGCTGAGCTCGCCGTTCAACAAATCGGCGGCTGTCGTCGTCATCATTTCTTCATGTGCCGGTCACATACCGGCAATGACATTTCCTTACCTTTGCCATATCAACGCAAAGGAAAGGAAATGTCATGTTGCAGGAACGTGTTGGACAGGACAGCCGGGTCAGAAAGAATTTCAATGTCAGCTTCGCCCGCCATCAGGACGAAGTGCGTGAGGCGCAACGCCTGCGCTGGAAAGTCTTCGCCGAGGAAATGGGCGCCCGACTGAGCACCCCGGAACACGGGCTCGACATCGATCTTTACGATGCCTATTGCGAACATCTGCTGGTGCGCGATCAAGACACCGGCGAAGTGGTCGGCACCTATCGCATCCTGAGTCCGAGCGCTGCCAAGCGGGTCGGCAACTATTACTCCGAAACTGAATTTGACCTGACCCGGCTGCAGCATCTGCGCAGTCGCATGGTCGAACTCGGCCGCTCCTGCGTGCATGCCGATTACCGCAGCGGCAGCGTAATCACACTACTCTGGGCCGGCTTGGCGGAATACATGTTGCGCAACCAGCATGACTACCTGATCGGCTGCGCCAGCATTGGCATGGCCGATGGTGGTCATAACGCCGCCGGCATCTGGCACGCGGTGCGCGAAAAACATCTGGCGCCGATCGAATTGCATGTGTTTCCGCGTTGTCCGCTACCGCTCGACAAACTCGAAAGCGTCGCCGCGCCGATGTTGCCGCCGCTGGTCAAGGGCTACCTGCGCCTGGGCGCCTATGTCTGTGGCGAGCCGGCCTGGGATCCCGATTTCAACACCGCCGACCTGCCGATTCTGCTGCCGCTGAGCCGTCTCAACCCGAGCTATGCGCGGCACTTCATGAAGACTGCCTGAATCAATCTTGTTTAGCCGGAGCGAGTGGTTCTCGCTCGTTGGCGCCTGTAAGCTCTTGACTGTGCTTTTCCCGGTCTCGAGTTTTCCGCATGCTCTACGCTCCACCGCCACCGGTTGGCGATCCCCCATTTGATTTGATCTACGCCGATGAACACCTGCTGGTGCTGAACAAGCCCAGCGGCTTGTTGTCGGTGCCCGGACGTGGCCCGGACAAACAGGATTGCCTCAGCGCGCGCGTCCAAAGCCGTTATCCCGAAGCCTTGATCGTGCACAGGCTGGATTTGCAGACCTCCGGTTTGCTCGCCATGGCACGTGGCATCGAAGCGCAACGCGCGCTCAATCGGGCGTTCGAAATGCGTCAGGTGCACAAGCGTTATCAGGCTGTGGTCGATGGCGTTGTCGCTGTGCCGGGCGGAGCAGAATGGGGCGTGATCGATTTGCCGCTGGAACTGGATTGGCCAAACCGGCCGAAACATATCGTCGATCATGTCAATGGCAGGCCCAGCGTGACGCGCTGGCGGGTGCTGGCGGCTGACCCGCAGCGTGCCGGTACGCGTCTGGAGCTGGAACCGGTGACCGGGCGGTCGCATCAATTGCGGGTGCATCTGCAAGCCATCGGCCACCCGATCCTGGGCGATGATCTTTACGCCAGCCCGGATGCGGTTGCGCGTGTCAGCCGCTTGCTGCTGCATGCCTGTGAACTGATCCTGCCGCATCCGGTCAGCGGGCAATCAATGTCATTTTCCAGCCCGCCGCCATTCTGAAGTCAGCGGGCCTTGCGTCTATGCTGATAGGGTCATACCCAACCTGCTGATAACGTCGATGTACGGCTTGAATGGCATGCTGCATAAATTGATCGGTTTGTTTTTTGTTCTGACGCTGTGGCCTTTCATCGCGCTGGCGCAAGCGCCTTATGCCTGGACCGAACCCGATGACGAGGGTGCGCCGCGGGTGCATCTCTACTTCTTCTGGTCACAGCAATGTTCGCATTGCCTGGAGGCGCGGCCCGAACTGGAGTCAATGGCACGTTCGCAGCCCTGGATCGTGTTGCATTCGCTCGAACTGACCAAAAGCCAGGCGAATGTCGAACGCTACATTGCCATGGCAGCGGAACTGGGGCAGCAAGCGCAATCGGTGCCGGCGCTGTTCTTTTGCAGTCAGATGCAGGTTGGCTGGGAGCGTGGCGGGAACAGTCAAAAGATGTTGCTGGAGCGGCTGAATCAATGCCGCACCAAGGTGGCGTCGGGTGAAACGATCGGGCCGGATAAGGCTGAGAGTTCACAGGAAGACGCTACCCTGCGCCTGCCGCTGATCGGAGCATTCGATGCGCGTTCACATTCCTTGCCGGTGATGACCGTGTTGATCGCCGGCATGGATGCCTTCAACCCGTGTGCCTTCTTCGTCCTGCTGTTCCTGCTCTCGCTGATGGTGCATCAGCAGGATCGTCGCCGCATGGCGTTGATTGGCGGCGTCTTCGTGCTGTTTTCCGGTTTGATGTACTTTGCCTTCATGGCGGCCTGGCTGGGGCTGTTTCGTATCATGGGCAGCCTGCCCTGGGTGACGGCCGCGGCAGGGGCGCTGGCGGTGGTGATTGGTGTGGTGAACACGAAGGACTTCTTTGCCTTGAAGGCGGGCGTGTCGCTCTCGATCCCTGAATCACGCAAAGCGGATATCTTCCGCCGCGGTCGCGCCATTCTCGCCGCCGGCACTTTGCCGGCCATGCTGGCTGCCACCGTCCTGCTGGCGATTGCGGCCAATTTCTACGAGCTGTTGTGCACCGCCGGTTTTCCGATGGTCTACACCCGCCTGCTCACCATGCAGGTCAGCGACTCGACGCAGCATTTGCTCTATCTCGCCTTGTACAACGTGATCTATGTCTTACCGATGTTGCTGATCGTGTTCGCGTTCGTCCGCACCCTGGGCGCGCGCAAGCTGAGCGAGCGCGAGGGGCGACTGCTGAAACTGCTGTCCGGGCTGATGATGCTGGAGCTTGGCATCCTGTTGCTGGTGGCGCCGGAATGGTTGAACAACATGGCGGCAACCCTCGGCCTGATGCTGGTCGCCATCGGCCTGACCTGGCTCGCGGCCCGCATGACTCGAAGCTGAAACAAGCGCTCCAGGCGTTGAATACGTCGCCCGCGTTTTTCAACGCTGTTTCAACGCTGTTTCAAGTAAAGTTGACGCATAAGTGTCATTCGAGGAGACGCGATGGCCGGTCAAAGCTGGTGGGGTGCGACGCAATGGGCGGCTTACCTGGTGTATCAGGAGCAGCCGATCAAGCAGGCAAGCAAAGTTGCGCTGCGTGAAATGGAAGCAGCCTCGGGCGACACGTTGACCGGCCAAGCCTATGCCGCCCTGATGTTGAATGATCCGATGTTGGCGCTGCGCCTGATCAAGGCCGCCAACCAACGTTTACCGCATCGAATGGCACGCGATATCACGACTCCGCTTGGCGTGGTGATGGCGCTGGGAACGGTGGCTTTCCGGGAACAGATCGAATCGGCGCCGGAAATCGCCGCCGACAATTCCGGGTTCATGGCCTGTGAAGCGCGCGCTTCGCTGGCGGCTCGCATCGCGCATGCCTGGGGCACTTCGCATCACGACATGGATGCGGCCGAGTTGGCGATGGCGGCGCTGCTGGCGAATGCAGGCGAACTGGAAATGTGGGCGATTGCGCCGGAATTTCCGCAAAAAGCGTTGGAAGAACTGCAAAGCGGTCGCGCGACCCGAAGTGACGTAGCGCAACGGCAGGCCTGCGGTTTCGCCTTCCTCGACATTACCCTGCTGCTGATCGAAACCTGGAACCTGCCGCAACTGATTCGGCAACTGATTCGCGGCGATGAGGGGTTGCGTGCCCGGATTGCGCGTCTGGCGGTCAATACCGCGCGCCATCTAAGCAATGGCATTGAAGACCCGGCATTGCCGGATGACATGCGGGAAGCCGCCAGACTGACCGGGGCAACGCTTAGCCGGGTGGTGTCGGTGCTGCCGGATATCAGCCCGGAAGAGAAGGCAGCTTTGCTGCAATCGGTTGAGCCGGAAGATCCGTCTTCAGCCGCTTCGGAAGCGAAGCCTGCTGGCGTCTGACCTTAGCGATACAACAACACGTCTTCGCGATGTTCCCGCCAGGCCGCTTCATCGGGCTGCGCCAAGGCATCGAGATCGGCAGCTGACGCGGTCGCGTCATCCACCCAGAGGCGCAGCCCTTCACCGCCATTGATCAGGTCAATCGCCAGACGGTCGTGTTCATACTCATAGGCGAAATCGCGCCACAGCGGGTAATCCGGCTGCAGCAAACGAATCGCCTTGAATGCCAGCGCCTGCACGCGCCAGGGCTTGAACGCGGCATGGTCGTAGCTGGTGTCTTCGACGTGAATCTGGATGCCGGCGCAGAGTTTGCCGGCGTGTTTGTGGAAGGTCGGCTCGAACCAGCATTCGCGCAAGCTACAGCCGGCCAGCCAGTCGGGGGCGAGTTGCGCCATCTTTGCCATGATCTGGCGCGGCTGAATATCCGGCGCACCGAACAGTTCCAGCGGCCGCGTCGTGCCGCGTCCTTCCGACAGCGTGGTGCCTTCCAGCATGACGGTGCCGGCGTAGCAACGCGCCATCGAAAGATTGGGCGCGTTCGGGCTTGGGTTGATCCAGCTCCGTTCACCCAGCGGCCAGCCGAAGCCGGGCGCGGCATCCGGTTGCCAGCCCTGCATCGCAATGACTTGGTAATCGACATCCAGCTTGAACTGGCGTACGAACCAGTGGCCCATTTCACCCAGCGTCAGGCCGTGCCGCATCGGCATCGGACCGGCGCCGACGAAGCTTTCCCAGCCGGGCAGCAGCGTCGTGCCTTCAACCGGCCGGCCGGCGGGATTGGGACGGTCTAGCACGATGACGGTTTTATTGAAGCGCGCAGCTTCTTCCAGCACGTAACGCAGTGTCGTGATGAAGGTGTAGATGCGGCAGCCGAGGTCTTGCAGATCGACCAGCAGCACGTCGAAGCTGTCCATCATCGCCGGCGTCGGGCGGCGTACTTCGCCGTACAGGCTGAACACCGGGATGCCCAGTTGTGGATCGAGAAAATCCGGCGATTCCATCATGTTGTCCTGCTTGTCGCCGCGCAGGCCGTGTTGCGGGCCGAAGGCGGCGCTGAGCTTGATCTCCGGCAGTGTGGCGAGTGCGTCGAGTGCATGCGTCAGGTCTGCAGTGACCGAGGCAGGGTGTGCCAACAGCGCGACGCGGCGGCCAGAGAGCGGGCGGCGCAGTTCGGGTTCCGCAATCAGGCGGTCGAGTCCGAATTTCATGTGAGTTCCAGTTCCAAAGCAAAGGTATCGGGATGATGGAAGTCGGGCTTGCCGACGGCGTGATGCAAAGCCCAGTAAGCAAGGTCGCCGCCGGCGCTTTCCACCACGGCGGTGAGGCCGATGTGAAACGTGTTTCCCGGCGGCAAGTCGGCAGCTTGAATCGTGGCGGTCAACGTCAGCCGGCCCTTCTCGGTGCTGCAGCGGATCTGTGGGTCGGCCGCCGGCTCCAGCAAGCCGCCAACGCGGGTGTCAGTGAAGGCATACGCCTGCCAGAGGCCCGATGGCGAGAAGTTGAACTCACGGTAGGCCGCGCTGCCAGGCGAGCGGATGAACGCTTCGAAGCAGGTGTGTTGCCAAAGGCCGTCGGCGCGGCCGGCAGGCTGGGTTGGCGGGAGTCGGATGCTGTCCAGATCTCCGGTCAAGACATAGATCAGCTCGAGCGCGCCGCTGGCGTGAAGAGCGACTGCAACCTGGATTGCCTCAACGAAACCTGCGCTTGAGTCGGAGTGCAGCTGCAGAAACTGACTACACATCGCGCCGGAACATCCGCACCACTTCGCCCGCCGGCAGCGCTTTTTCGATCAGCCAGCCCTGGCCTTCATCGCAGCCCATTTTCAGTAGCGCCTGTTTTTGCGCTTCGGTTTCAATCCCTTCCGCAACAGTGATCAGGTTGAGATTGCGGGCAAGGCCGATCACGGTGTTGGCAATGGCCAGGTCGTTGGCGTCGTCGGGCAGGCCCTGGACGAAGGTGCGGTCGAGTTTCAACGTAGTGATGGGCAGCCGGCGCAGTGCCGCAAGCGAGAAGAAGCCGGTACCGAAATCGTCGATGGCGAGGCCGACGCCGCGTTGGCGCAGGGCTTCCATGGCGTTGTCGCCACTGTCGAGCTCGCGCATCAGGGTGTTTTCGCTGATTTCCAGGTGCAGGAACGAGGCTTCCAGGCCACTGGCAGCAAGTGCGGCATCGACCTGTTCGACCACCGGGCCGGCGAGTTGGCGGCCGGCGACATTGACCGCGATGTGTTGCAGGGCGATGCCGGTGGCCAGCCAGTCCGCCATCTGGCTGCAGGCGCGGTGCAACACCCATGCGCCAAGCGGCACGATCAGGCCGCATTCTTCGGCGGTGGCGAGAAATGCATTGGGCGCCAACAGCCCTTGTTCCGGATGGTTCCAGCGCAGCAAGGCTTCAACGCCGACCACAGCGCCATTGCTGAGGCAGATTTGCGGCTGGTAATACAGTTCGAATTCGTTTTGCTGCAAGGCGCGGCGCAAAGCGGTTTCCAGCCGTACCCGGTTCAGCGCAACCTCGGTCATTGCCGGTGTGTAAAACTGAAACCCGCCGCGGCCGAGATCCTTGGCCCGATAGAGCGCGGCATCGGCATGGCTGAGCAGTTCTTCAGTATTGCTGCTGTCATCGGGAAACAAGCTGACGCCGAGACTGGCGCCAACGAAAAATTCGTTCTCATCGATGACGAAACTGGTACGGCAGGCGGCCAGCAGTTTCTCGGCCAGCACCGCCGCGCTGGTTTCACTATCGAGTTCGGAGGCGAGGATCACGAATTCATCCCCACCCAATCGCGCCACCGTGTCTTCGCCGCGCACCGTCGCCTTCAGACGCGCCGATGCCTGCTGCAACAGCAAGTCGCCAACGGCGTGGCCATGGCTGTCATTGACGTTCTTGAAGTCGTCCAGATCAAGGAAAAACAGGCCCAGCCGGGAGTTGTCGCGGCGTGCGTGGGCGATGGCGTGCGTCAGCTGTTCCTGCAACTGCAAACGGTTGGCGAGGCCGGTCAGGGCGTCGTGGTGCGCCAGATGACGCAGGCGTTCCTGGCTTTCAAGCAGTTTCTGGTTGGCCAGCTGGAGCGCAACCGTGCGCGCAGTGACACGCATATCCAGCTCTTCTTTCGCCGCTTGCAGCGCAACCCGTTGTTGTTGCCGTTCCTGCGCAATGCTGGTCATCACCAGCAATGTGGCGGCGGCGACGATGAGATATAGCAGCAGCAGCCAGAACCATTGCTCGGGTTCGCCCTGCGCAAACGGCCCGCTGCCTTGCGTCGTGCCAAGCACCGCCATGACGGCGATCAGCAGCATGACGCGCGCGCTGCCGCAGTGGCCAAAGCGCAGCGCGGCCCAGATCATGGCCGGGAAAGTCAGGTAGCTCAGCGGGTAATGCTGGCTGGCATCCACTTTCCAGCCAAGGAAGACTACGCCGCACAGGGCAAGTGTCAGGCTCAGCATCAGCAGCAATTCCGCCAGGCGCGACGGCGTCCGCAAGATGCTGGAACGCGGATTGAAGCTCAGCAACACCGGCGCCACCACTAACGCGCCGGCAATATTGGCCAGCCACCAGGTCATGAAAGTGACGCTGGCCAGCGTGGCGGGCAAACCGGTGAACAGGATCAGGCTCAGCGTGCCCAGGCTGGCGGAGAAAATGGTGCCTGCCACAGCCGCCAACACGATGAAGGCGATTGTGCTGCGCAGGTTGTCCAGCGGATTCAGCCGGCTGGCCGGCAGACGACAGAATTTTCTGAACAGCACGACGCCCGCCACCGCCTCGAGGGCCGCCCCGATGGCAATCAGAAACAACGCAGGCGCATTGGCAAGGTCGGCATTGGCGTTGATCAGTCCGGCAGCGAATGCCCCGACCAGCAACCCCGGCCAGACCCGTGTGCCATATTTGAATGCCAGTGCCAGGCTGATGCCGGTCGCCGGCCAGATGGCGGAACCGATGCCTTGTATCGTCGCCCACTTGTAGCCCAGCCAGGCAGCGGCGAAGTAAGCGAGCGCGGCAAGCAGCCAGATCGGCAGTTGCCGAAGCAATCGGACACCCAGAGGGGGCTCGCCATCCGATTCGTCTTGCTGTGCGCTGCCTTGCGATGTAGAGAGGTTCCAGATTGCAGCGTTCATGGTGCGTGTGATGGGGAAGAAGGGCGCAAGCTTAGCCGTTCATGCGGTGGCTTTGCAGTCCCCGTAGCAGATTGGCCATGCGATCAGTGCGACGATTGCGCGGCCAGCGTCTAACCGCGCGGCAAGGTCAGCGTGGCGCGCAGGCCGCCTTCGGGCCGATTTTCCAGCGTGACGTCGCCGCCGTGGGCACGCGCCAGGTTTCGCGCGATTGCCAGGCCAAGTCCGGCGCCACCGGTTGCGCGGTTGCGAGAGGTTTCGCCGCGGCGGAATGGTTCAAACATCTGTTCCAGTTCGGCTTCTGGAATACCAGGGCCATGGTCGTCGATATGCAGGGTCAGGAATTCCGGGCCATCCGCCAGGCTGATTTGTACGTTGCTGCCGGCATGGCTATCAGCCGAAACACCATACCGCACGGCGTTGTCGAGCAGGTTGGCAAGACAGCGTTTCAGCGCTTGCGGACGCGCCAGCAGGGGGCGGCTGGCGTGACCATTGAGGGTGATTTCACTACCCATGGCCTGCATATCGTCGCGCAGGGCGGAGACCAACGCGTTGATATCGAGCAAAACGCCGTTTTCCTGCCGCGATTCGCCACGCAGAAAATCCAGCGTGGCGGCGATCATGGTTTCCATATCGTCCAGATCGCGCAGGAATTTTTCCCGCTGGGTCGCGTCGGCAAGCATCTCCGCGCGCAACTTGAGCCGGGTGATCGGAGATTTCAGGTCGTGCGAAACAGCGGCAAGGATGCGCAGCCGATCATTCAGATAACTGGCCAGGCGGTTCTGCATGGTGTTGAAAGCGCGCGCAGCCTGGCGCACTTCGCGCGGGCCAGTTTCCGCCAGCGGCGCGCCGGAGAGATCGCGGCCCAGCGCGTCGGCCGCGTGCGCCAGACGTTGCAGGGGACGCACCGCCCAGCGCATGGCGAGCAGCGCGATCACCGCGATGGCCAGGAAATAGCCGGTCAGCAGGGGCAGGTGGCGGCTGGGGGCGATTGCACTTTCTTCCAGTGCATGATGGGTTGCGACAACCTGTTGACCATCGCTCAAGGTCAGCGAAATCTGGATCAGGGAGGGCAGTTCGTTGCGGGTCGCCGCCGGCTCGCCTGTCACCATGACCTGGCGCCCGTCGCCCAGGGTTTCGCGCAGACGATCCTGCAAATGGTGCAGCGGGCCTGGATCATTGTTGGCGCCCGGTGTGGCGGGCAAGGTGAAGGTGATGCGCGGTGAATTCAGCACCGGCAACAGTTTGATACGCTCGGCAGCGGGCATGTTTTCCAGTTTTTGCGCAACCTGACTCAGCCGTTGGGACAACGGCCCTGCGATGAGATGTGAGACGACGCGCTCCCGTTCTTCCAGATACAACCGCTCCGATACCCATTGCGCAGCCAGCAGACCAAGCAGGAGAACGGCCGTCACTCGCAGGTATATCGAATCGAAACGTTTCAGGCGGTTGATTTTATTGCTGCTGCTCATGCTTTCTCCACTTCCACCGCCAGCACGTAGCCTTCGTTGCGCACGGTCTTGATCAAGCGTGGCTCGCGCGCGTCATCGTCAAGCTTGCGGCGCAAGCGGCCGATCTGCACGTCGATGGCGCGGTCGAACGGTGACGCTTCACGGCCCTGGGTGAATTCGAGCAACTGGTCGCGCGACAAAACGCGGTTCGGGCGCTCGGCCAGCACGCGCAGAATTTTGAATTCCACGCCCGACAAGTCGACCATCACCCCCGCCGGCGAGCGGAGTTGCCGGCTCTGTACGTCCAGTGCCCAGCCGGCGAAACGGAAACTGTGGACATCTTCCGCCGCCAGGTTTTCCGGCAGGCTACCTGCGCGACGCAGGATGCTCTTGATACGGGCAAGCAGTTCGCGCGGGTTGAACGGCTTCGACAGGTAATCGTCGGCCCCCATTTCCAGCCCGACAATGCGGTCGATCTCATCACCACGCGCGGTCAGCATCAGGATCGGAATCCGGCTTTGCGCACGCAATCGGCGGCAGAGGGACAAGCCATCCTCACCCGGCAGCATGATGTCCAGAATCACCAGATCGTAGGGCGCGGCATCCATCGCCTTCTGCATCTCACGACCGTCCGCCACGGCGGTGATGCGAAAACCAGCCTGACTGAGATAGTCGCGCAGCAGATCGCGCAGTTCTGGGTCGTCGTCCACCAGCAGC
>CAZUSF010000041.1:0-12378 GCA_964623355.1 uncultured Thiobacillus sp.
TCGACGAAGCAACCGTAGTCGGTGAGGTTGGCCACCTTGCCGAACATGCGGGTGCCGGTGGGGTAACGACGTGACAAGCCAACCCACGGATCTTCGCCGAGTTGCTTGAGGCCGAGGGAAACGCGGTTCTTGTCCTGGTCGAACTTGAGCACCATGGCGGTGACTTCGTCGCCGACAGTGACCACTTCGGACGGATGCTTGACACGACGCCAGGCCAGGTCAGTGATATGCAACAGACCATCGATACCGCCCAGATCGACGAACGCGCCGTATTCGGTGATGTTCTTGACCACGCCCTTGACGGTGGCGCCTTCCTTCAGGTTCGACAGCAGGCTGTCACGCTCGGCGCCCATGCTCTGTTCCAGCACGGCCTTGCGGGAAACCACGACGTTGTTGCGCTTGCGGTCAAGCTTGATGACCTTGAATTCAGATTCTTTATTCTCGAACGGGGTGGTGTCCTTGATCGGACGCACATCAACCAGCGAACCCGGCAGGAAGGCACGAATGCCGTTGCACATGACGGTCAGACCGCCCTTCACCTTGCCGTTGATCAGACCCTTGACCACGCGACCTTCTTCCATTGCGGCTTCCAGATCCAGCCAGGCAGCCAGGCGGCGTGCGCGATCGCGCGACAGCTTGGTGGCGCCATAGCCGTCTTCGATCGATTCGATCGCGACCTGGACGAAATCACCGACAGTGACTTCGATCTCGCCACGGTCATTCTTGAATTCTTCGACGGGGATCAGGCTCTCGGACTTGAGGCCGGCGTTTACAGTGACAAAGTTTTCGTCGATGCCCACCACCTCGGCGGTGATGACTTCGCCATGACGCATTTCCTGCTTGGAAATGCTTTCTTCGAACATGGCGGCAAATGATTCGGCAAACGACTCTTCGGGTTGAGAAAGGGTAGCGGTGGTCATGAAAAAACCTGGTTAATTCCGTGTTTCCACGGGGGGGTTGGTTAAAAACAAAAAACCGAAAGGCGTTTTGCCCTGCAGCAAAACCTGGCCTTTCGGCGGCAGCACTTCTTGCAAATACGTATTAAAAAAACAACGGGCAGTACAAACAACTTGGCTTATATCGCTTTGCTTTCACGCCACCAGTCCAGCACTTGCTGCACGGCCTGTTGGATAGTCAGGTGGGTGGTTTCCAGCAAAACGGCATCCGCCGTCTGTTGCAGGGGAGCGGCGCTACGTGCGGCATCGCGTGCATCGCGCTCTTTCAAGTCCTGCAAAAGCGCGGCGAGATTAGCATCGAATCCTTTTTCAATCAACTGCTTATAGCGCCTTTGGGCACGTTCTTCGGCGCTCGCGTTGAGGAAGATTTTCAGCTCTGCATCGGGAAAAACCACCGACCCCATATCGCGTCCATCCGACACCAATCCCGGCGCCTGACGGAATCCGCGCTGTCGATCCAACAGCGCTGCACGCAACGCCGGCAATGCTGCGATTCGCGATGCGGCGCGGCCGGCTTCTTCGCCCCGAATCAGATCGCCAACCGGCTTGCCGGCGAGAAATACTTCGCCAGCGCCAAACTCCAATTGCAGATCGCGCGCCAGCGTCGCCAGGCTGGCTTCATCCTCCAATGCGACGCCGGCCAGCGCGGCGGCATAAGCGGTAACGCGATAGATCGCACCGCTGTCGAGATAATGAAAACCCAGCGCCTCTGCCACCAACATCGCCACGGTTCCCTTGCCGGAAGCGGAAGGTCCATCGATAGCGATCACTGGAATGCGGGGATCGGAAGGTGAACGAGTCATGACGTCTAAACCTCGGCTGACAAAAAAGTTGGTCATTTTCACCTGATTTCACGCCATAAAGCCGCTTCGCAAATAGCGCAAATCCGGATCACTATCGATAATTGGTGTGCAGCCAACTTCGTGGCTCGCCAACATCGACAAAGAGGCAAGCAAATGATCAATCGCAATGAATATGTCGAAAACCTGAAAACCCACCTCGATCAATGGAATAGCGATATCACCAAATGGGAAGCCAAGGCGAAGCTCGCCAAGACCGATATGCGCATCGATTATGAAATGCAGTTGGAGTCGATGCGGAAACAGCGTGATGCGGCGATGGAAAAGCTGGATTCGATTCAGAAAACCGCTGGCGACGCCTGGCAGGATTTAGCCCAGGGCGCGGATGAGGCCTGGCTGAAAATGCGTGAAGCCTTTGAAAAGGCAAGCAGCCACTTCCAGAAGTAGAAATAATTCGACGTTACCGCTGTTAGGCGTTGTTACGCGCTGTTACACGTTGTTAAGTAACCGGTGTGCCATTCGCCTGACATGCCATGTCGTGTTCACTATTGTTCTAATCCCAGAAAGACGCTCATGAGCAAGAAAAAAATCCTGGCCATGGTTATCGCGGGCGGAGAAGGTTCGCGCCTGCATCCTTTGACGTCGGAACGTTCGAAACCCTCCGTACCGTTCGGCGCCCGCTACCGCATCGTTGATTTTGTGCTGTCCAACCTGGTCAATTCGGGCATTCACGCCATTTACCTTTTGGTGCAGTACAAATCCCAGTCGCTGATCGAACATGTGCGCAAAGCCTGGGTGCTGCCGCCGCTGCTGCAGGAACATTTCATCACCGTGGTGCCGCCGCAAATGCGACGCGGGCAGGAATGGTTCCAGGGCACGGCGGATGCGGTGTACCAGAACATCAACCTGATCCGGCAGCACAGCCCGGACCTGGTACTGGTGTTCGGCGCCGATCACATCTACCGCATGGACATTCAGCAGATGGTCGATTTCCATCTCGAAAGAGGCGCTGGCGCCACCGTCGCCGCATTGCCGGTGCCGCTGCAACAAGCCTCCGGTTTCGGCATCATCGATGCCGATGCCAACGGCCGCATCCGCGCCTTCCAGGAAAAACCGGCCAACCCGCCGGCGATGCCGTCGCGTCCCAGCCATGCCTTCGCCTCGATGGGTAATTACCTGTTCGATACGCAAGTGCTGCTGAATGCAGTGGAAAGCTGCAATGCTGCCGGCGGTCACGATTTCGGCCAGAACGTACTGCCCAGCTTGCTGGAAAGCGGCAAATTGTTCGCCTACGACTTCAGCAGCAACAAAGTGCCCGGCGTGCGTAGCTACGAAGAACCCGCCTACTGGCGCGACGTCGGCACGCTGGATGCCTATTTCGACGCGCATATGGACGTGCTTGGCCTGGAAGCCCGTTTCGATGCGTTCAACGCACGCTGGCCGATCTTTTCCAGCAATTACCAGGGTCCGGTGGCCAACTTCATCGACGCCAAAATCGAGCGCAGCATCGTCAGCGCCGGCTGCCTGATCAACGGTGGCAGCGTCAAGAACTCGATTCTGCGACGCGAAGTCGTGATTGAACCGGGCGCGGAAGTTGAGGACTGCATCATCATGGATTACGTCGTGGTGAGGCGTGGTGCAAAACTGAAACGCGTCATCGTCGACCGCTACAACGAAATCCCCGAGAACGCCCGCATCGGCTTCGACCCCGCCACTGACCTCGCCCGCTACAAGGTCACCGACAGCGGCATTGTGGTGATTCCGGAAGGCCAACCATTCCAGACTGCCCGCACGTCATTCAGCGGTGAACTCTGATGCCGGACTTGACCGTCTGGCCGGGTAAACCGTACCCGCTCGGCGCCACCTGGGATGGGGAAGGGGTCAATTTCGCCCTCTTCTCCGAACACGCCGAGAAAGTCGAACTCTGCTTGTTCGACAGCAAGGGCCGGCGCGAAATCGATCGTCTGACCATGCCGGAACAGACTGACCAGGTCTGGCATGTCTACCTGCCGCAAGTCAGGCCTGGCCAGATTTACGGCTACCGGGTGCACGGTCCCTACAACCCGGAAGCTGGCCAACGGTTCAACGCCAACAAACTGCTGCTCGACCCGTACGCGAAGTCGATCGTCGGCACGATGATCTGGTCTGACACCCACTTCGGTTATCGCGTCGACCATCGTCTGGAAGACCTCTCGTTCGACCGCCGCGATAGCGCCACCGGCATGCTCAAATGCCAGGTCATCGACCCGGCCTTCACCTGGGGTGATGATCGCCCGCCCGCCATTCCCTGGCATGACACGGTGATTCACGAGCTGCATGTCAAAGGCTTTACCCAGTTGCATCCCGACGTACCCGACAACCTGCGCGGCACCTATGCCGGCCTGGCGACCGCGCCGGTGATCACGCATCTGAAGAAGCTCGGCGTCACGGCGGTGGAGCTGATGCCTGTGCATGCCTTTGTCGACGACCGCTATCTGGTCGAAAAAGGCATGCGCAATTACTGGGGTTACAACTCGCTCGGCTTCTTCGCGCCGGACGCGCGTTACAGCGCCGGCGTCAACAGCAGCAACCCGGTGAATGAATTCAAGACCATGGTCAAGTCGCTGCACTCGGCCGGCATCGAAGTCATTCTCGACGTGGTCTACAACCACACCGCGGAAGGCAACCAGCTCGGCCCGACTCTCTGTTTCCGGGGCATCGACAACGCCGCCTACTACCGCCCGATGCCCGGCGAACCGCGTTATTACCGCGACTACACCGGCTGCGGCAACACGCTGAACATGCTGCATCCGCGCGTGCTGCAACTGATCATGGATTCGCTGCGCTACTGGATCCTGGAAATGCACGTCGATGGTTTCCGCTTCGACCTGGCCTCGGCGCTGGCGCGTGAACTGCACGAAGTCGATCGGCTTTCCGCCTTCTTCGACATCATTCACCAGGATCCGGTGATTTCGCAGGTGAAACTGATCGCTGAACCCTGGGATCTCGGCGAAGGCGGCTATCAGGTCGGTAATTTCCCGGTCGGCTGGACCGAATGGAACGGCAAGTATCGCGATGCAGTGCGTGCCTTCTGGAAAGGCGAAGGCGGAAGAATCGGCGAACTCGCCTACCGTCTCACCGGTTCATCCGACCTTTACGGCCGCGAAAGTCGGCGACCCTACGCCAGCATCAACTTCGTCACCGCGCACGACGGTTTCAGCCTGCGCGACCTGGTCAGCTACAACGACAAGCACAACCTGGCCAATGGCGAAGACAACCGCGATGGCGAATCGCATAACCTGTCGTGGAACTGCGGCGCCGAAGGTCTCAGCAGCAACCCGGAAATTATCGAACTACGTGCCCGCCAACGCCGCAACCTGATCGCCACCCTGTTGCTCTCGCAAGGCGTGCCGATGCTGCTCGCCGGCGACGAAGTCGGCCGCACGCAACTGGGCAACAACAACGCCTACTGCCAGGACAACCCGCTAAGCTGGGTGAACTGGAATCTGGACACGGAAGACCAGCATTTCCTCGAATTCGTCCGCCGCATGATCAAGCTGCGCCACGATCACCCGATCTTCCGTCGCCGCAAGTTTTTTGAAGGCCGCCCGATCCACGGCGACGCGGTGAAGGACATCGCCTGGCACAACCCGAACGGCAGCGAGATGAGCGAAGTGGAATGGAACCAGCATTTCGCCCGCAGCCTTTGCGTTTACCTGTCCGGCCGCGCGATCGATGAATGCGACCGTTACGGCCAGCCGATTCGCGACGACGACTTCTTGCTGTTGATCAACGCCCACTACGAATCCATCCCGTTCACCGTGCCGCCCTACCCTGGCAATACGCCCTGGCTTTGCGTGCTCGACACCGCCTATGCCGAAGGACTTTCGACGGATGGCAGCTTTTTCAGCGGCAGCACGTTCACGCTGCATGGCCGTTCACTGGCTTTACTCACCCGCCCACACCGGCCCGCAGATACAAAATGACATTTGATTCTCAAGCGCAGCATTCACCGTTGCAGCAACTCGCCGATCTCGCCGGCATTGTTTCCGAATATCACGACATCTGGGGCAATAGGCATACCGCCTCCGACGCCACCCGCATCGGTCTGCTGCGCGCGATGGGCATCGCCTGCGACAACGAGACGGAGATCGCCGACTCCCTCGCCAGTTGGTGGACACGGCACTGGCGGCAACGCCTGGCCCCCGTGCTGGTTGCGCCGGCGGGTCAACCAATACGCATTCAACTGCATCTGCCGGAAAGCGAAATGGCAACCCGCCTGCGCTGGACGCTGACTCTGGAAGCGGAAGGTGACGCCAACCCGACCATGAGTGGAGATTTCCTGCCCGCCGACCTGCCGCGTCTGGAATCAACCGAAATCGACGCGACGCCATGGCACGCCCTCGGCCTCGACCTGCCCGCCATCGCCAGCACCGGTTACCACCATTTGCAGATCGGCGACAGCCAACTCAGCCTCATCCTGCATCCGCCGCGCTGCCATCAGGCACTTGCCGCGGAGCAGCGCGTCTGGGGCTTGTCGGTACAGTTGTATGGTGTGCGCTCACAGCGAAACTGGGGTATCGGCGACTTCAGCGATCTGCGCCATCTGGCCGCCTGGGCGGCACAGGCCGGTGCCGATCTGATCGGGGTCAACCCGCTGCATGCGCTGTTTCCGCACAATCCGCGCCACAACAGCCCATACAGCCCATCCAGCCGCGAATTCCTCAACTCGATCTATCTTGATGTCGAAGCCGTGCCTGAGTATGCCGAGCATGGCGGCGCCAAAGTCATCGTCGAAACGGCCGACTTCCAGGCCCGGCTGAACGCGTTGCGAGCGGCTGAACTGGTCGATTACGTCAGCATCGCGCAACTGAAAACCATCGTGCTGGAACGTCTGTATCGCCATTTCCGCAAGCAACATCTGGCAGCCGGCAGCCCGCGAGCGCTGAAATTCCGCGAATACCAGCAGCAAGGCGGCCCCGATCTGGCTAAGTTCGCGCTCTATCAGGCCTTGCAGGAACACCTGTTCGCCGAGGACAACAACTACTGGGGCTGGCCAGTCTGGCCGGAAGCCTTCCGCGACCCGAGTTCTGCCGCCGTTGCCACCTTCATCACCGAACACAGCGAGCGGGTCGAATATTTCCAGTACCTGCAATGGCTTGCAGCCGAGCAACTGGAAGCCGCCTTTACGGCAGCCAGACAGCACGGCATGCACATCGGCCTGTATCAAGACCTGGCGGTTGGCGTCGACCTCGGTGGCGCCGACACCTGGGCCGACCGCGAGCTGTATGCCATCGGCGCGCGTATCGGCTGCCCGCCGGACGACTTCAGCCTGATGGGGCAGGATTGGGGCTTGCCACCATGGATTCCAGAACGCTTGCATGCACAGGCCTACGCGCCGTTCATCGCCATGCTGCGCGCCAACATGCGCGGCGCCGGTGCATTGCGGCTCGATCACGTGATGGGATTGATGCGGCTGTACTGGGCACCGCCCGGTGAAGATGCGCGCAGCGGCGCCTACCTGAATTATCCGCTGCAAGACCTGCTCGGCATCCTGGCGCTGGAAAGCCAGCGCAACCGCTGTTTGATTGTCGGTGAAGATCTTGGCACCGTGCCCGACGCAGTGCGCGGCGCACTTTACGACCTCGGCGTGCTGACTTACCGGTTGTTCTATTTCGAACGCAATTGGGGGCAAGACAACCACGCCGCGTTCAAATTGCCGCACGAATACCCGGCGCAAGCACTGGTCTCCGCCAGCACGCACGACCTGCCCACCCTGGTCGGCTTCTGGCAGGGCGCCGATATCGACTTGCGCACCCGTCTCGGCCTCTATCCGAGTGAAGACCAGCGTTTGCGCCAGATTGAAGAACGCAACCTGGATCGTGGTCGCCTGCTGGCCACCTTGGCGCAAGCCGGTTTCCTGCCGGAAGACATCTCGCAAGATCCCGAGCACGTGCCGGACATGACGCCTGCCCTGTTGCGCGCCATCCAGCGCTACCTCGCCAGCACGCCATCCCAGCTGTGCATGCTGCAAGCGGAAGACCTGCTCGGCCAGTCTGAACAAGCCAATTTGCCGGGTACCGTCGAGCAGCATCCCAACTGGCAAAGAAAACTTGGGCTCGACATTGAGACATGGATGTCCGATAAAGATATCCAGGCAATGACCGATGTGTTGAATGGCGAACGCAACAACCGATCAAAACCGGATCGAACGATGACGTAGCGCCGGGCCGTCCCGGCAAGGAGAAAACGCATGCCGCAATCGAATTTGTCACCGCATTTGTCACCAGTGGAGCTGGAAAGCATTTTGGCAAACCATCGCCGCAATCCGACCCGCCTGCTGCAAATCCTGATCGACATCCAGGCTGAACAGCACTGGATCAGCCCCGAAAACATCGATCTGCTGGCAGCGGAATTGAATCTGCCACGCGCACGCATCGACGGCGTCATCGGCTTCTACAGCTTTTTGCATGCCGAACCCGCCGGCCAGTTCCGCCTGCTGTTCTCCGACAACATCACCGACCGCATGCTGGGCAATCAGGATCTGCTCGAATACCTGTGCAACAAACTCTGGCTGGAACGCGGCCATGTTTCCGAGGACGGCCTGGTTTCGGTCGACACCACGTCCTGCACCGGGCTCTGCGATCAGGGCCCGGCCATGCTGGCCAACGGCTTGGCGATTCCGCGTCTGACTCGCGAACGGCTCGACCGGATCGCCGAACTGGTGCTACAGAAAGTGCCAGTCACGCAATGGCCGGCCGAGTTGTTCGCGATTGAAGACAACATCCGCCGCGCCGATATTCTGCTCGGCAACACGCTGCAACCCGGCGATGCACTGCGCGCCGCCATCGCCCAGGTTTGCGTGCCGGGCAGCGCGGTTGAAGCCGCCGCCAACCAACGCTCCTGGCGCGAAGGCATTCCCAGCGTCGCGTTGTGCGCACCGGTGTCGACACTGGAAGAAATCAAGCGCTCGAACCTGCGCGGACGCGGCGGCGCCGGCTTCACCACCGGTCTGAAATGGGAAGCCTGCCGCAACGCACCCGGCGGCGAGGACAACAGAACGCGCTATGTCGTGTGCAACGCCGATGAAGGTGAACCGGGCACATTCAAGGATCGCGTACTGCTGACCACGCAGGCCGATCTGCTGTTTGAAGGCATGACGCTGTGCGCCTATGCCGTCAACGCCAAACAAGGGTTTCTCTATCTGCGCGGCGAATACCGCTACCTGCTGGAACCGCTCAACGCAGTGCTGCAACGCCGCCGCGACGCCAACCTGCTGGGGGCCAATATCCTTGGCCAGAGCGGATTCGATTTCGACATCGAAATCCATCTCGGCGCCGGCGCCTATGTCTGCGGCGAAGAATCGGCATTGATCGAATCGCTCGAAGGCAAGCGCGGCATTCCGCGTAACCGGCCGCCCTACCCGGTCACCCACGGCTACCTGGACAAACCAACCACGGTCAACAACGTCGAAACCTTCTGCGCCGCCGCGTTGGTCGGTCTGCATGGCGGCGACTGGTATCGCGACATCGGCACCGCCAAATCCGCCGGCACGAAGATTCTTTCCGTATCCGGCGACTGCGCCCGCCCCGGCATTTATGAATATCCGTTCGGCGTCACGGTGCGCCAGGTGCTGATCGATTGCGGCGCTGAAAATACCTTGGCGGTGCAGATCAGCGGTCCTTCCGGCGTCTGCATCGGCGCCGACGAGTTCGACCGTCGTATCGCCTTCGAAGACCTGGCGACCGCCGGCGCCTTCATGGTGTTCGACGAAAGCCGCGACATGTTCGAGGTGGCGCGCAACTTCGCGCATTTCTTCGCCCATGAAAGCTGCGGTTTCTGCACCCCCTGCCGGGTCGGCACCGCGATGCTGCAAGCCACGATGGACAAGATCGCGGCCGGCCACGGCACGCAATACGATCTGGCGGAAATCGATCAGCTCAACCGCATCCTTTTGCAATCGGCGCATTGCGGCCTCGGCCATACCGCCTGCAACCCGACGCTGGACACGCTGAAACGCTTCCGCCCGACCTATGAACGGCGCTTGAAGTCGCTTGATTTCGAACCCGCCTTCGACCTCGACGGCGCGCTCGCCACCGCGCGCCGCATGACCGGCCGCGACGATGCCGGCGCACATCTGAGCATGGAGACTGAGACATGAGCGACACCTTCCAACTCGACGGCGAAGACATCCCCTTCGCACCCGGCCAGACCGTGCTGCAAGCCGCGCTCAGCGCCGGCCATTACATTCCACATCTGTGCTACCACCCGGAATTCAAACCGCACGGCAGTTGCAAGGTGTGCACGGTAAAAATCGGCAACCGCACTGCCGCCTCGTGCACGCTACCGGCGCAGGCCGGTCTGGCAATCGAAAGCAATACGGAGGAAATGAACGCCCTGCGCCGCACGCTGGTGCAGATGCTGTTCGCCGAAGGCAACCATTTCTGCCCCTCCTGCGAGAAGAGCGGCAATTGCGAGTTGCAGGCGCTGGGTTCCGATCTCGGCGTGATGACCGCAGGTTTCCGCCACTTCTACCCGGACCGGCCAGTGGATGCCTCACACCCCGACATCCTGCTCGACTTCAACCGTTGCATCCTGTGCGAACTCTGCGTCCGCGCTTCCTGTGAAGTCGATGAAAAATGCGTCTTCGCGCTGTCCGGTCGCGGCATCACCAAGCATCTGGTGGTGAATGCGACATCCGGCAAGCTGGCCGATACCGACATCGCGCTGACCGACAAGGCGATGCAGGTCTGCCCGGTCGGCGTCATCATCAAAAAGCGTGTCGGTTTCGCCGTGCCCATCGGCCAGCGCCGTTACGATCAGCGTCCGATCAGCGCCCAGGCGCTCGACGATGCCCCGCGCCCGCCAAGTGGTGGTGGCGCTTGTCAGGCCTGTGAGGAGTAAATCAGATGGCCAATACCGAACAAAAGAAAATCCGCGTCGCCACCACCTCGCTGGCCGGCTGTTTTGGCTGCCACATGTCGCTGCTGGATATCGACGAACGTCTGTTCACGTTGCTCGAACATGTCGAGTTCGACCGCTCACCGCTGACCGATATCAAACACTGCGGTCCGTGCGATGTCGGCCTGGTCGAAGGCGGCTTGTGCAACGCCGAAAACGTGCATGTGCTGCGTGAGTTCCGCAAAAACTGCAAGATTCTGGTCGCCGTCGGCGCCTGCGCGGTCACCGGCGGCCTGCCGGCGCAACGCAACCACCTCGACCTGGCCGACTGCCTGCAAGAGGTTTACGTCACCGAAATCAGCCTGCACAACGGCCTGATTCCGAACGACCCGGAACTACCGCTGCCGCTGAACAAAGTGCATCCGCTGCATGAAGTGGTGAAAGTCGATTACTTCATTCCCGGCTGCCCGCCTTCCGCCGACACGCTATGGAAATTCCTCACCGATCTGCTCGCCGGGCGTACGCCTAATCTCGGCGTCGAACTGACTCGTTACGATTGAGGTCAACATGACTATGCAACTGGAAACCGCCCAAAATCCCGAAACCCTGCGCCGCGTAGCGATCGATCCGCTCTCGCGTGTCGAAGGTCACGGCAAGGTAACGCTGCTGCTCGACGAGGAGGACCATATCCAGCAGGTGCGCCTGCACATCGTTGAATTTCGCGGCTTTGAAAAATTCATCCAGGGCCGGCCGTATTGGGAAATCCCGGTCATGGTGCAGCGTCTGTGCGGCATCTGCCCGGTCTCGCACCACCTCGCCGCGTCCAAGGCGCTCGACCAGATCGTTGGCGCGCATCACCTGACGCCGACCGCCGACAAGCTGCGCCGGCTGATGCATTTCGGCCAGATGCTGCAATCGCATGCGCTGCATTTCTTCCACCTGTCTTCGCCTGACCTGTTGTTCGGCTTTGGTTCCGACATGGCAAAACGCAATATCGTCGGCGTCGCCGCCGCCTATCCGGACGTGGCGCGGCAAGGCGTGCTGCTGCGCAAATACGGCCAGGAAGTCATCCGCCACACCGCCGGCAAACGCATCCACGGCACCGGTTCGATACCCGGCGGCGTCAACAAGAACCTCAGTCTGGCCGAGCGCGACGAACTGCTGAAAGACATCTACCAGATGATCGGCTGGTGTCGTGGCGCGGTGCATCTGACCAAGCAACTGTTCGAACAGAATCTGGCCGAATACAACGCCTTCGGCCGCTTCCCTTCGCACACCTTTTCTCTCATCCGCGCTGATGGCGCGATGGACCTCTACCACGGCGGCCTGCGCGCCAAGGACATGGACGGCAAGACGATCTTCGACCACGTCAATTACAACCACTATTGGGAACAGATCAGCGAAGAAGTGAAAACCTGGTCGTACATGAAGTTCCCCTTCCTGAAGGTGCTAGGCCCGGAGAAAGGCTGGTACCGCGTCGGTCCGCTGGCGCGGGTAGTGCAGTGCGATTTCATCCCAACGCCGCTGGCCGACAAGGAACGCCAGGACTTCATGGCGTTCGACGCCGGCAATCCGTCCGGTTCAACGCTGGGCTATCACTGGGCGCGGATGATCGAAATGCTGCATGCCGCCGAAGCGATCAAGGAACTGCTGCACGACGACGACCTGCAAGGCACGGATCTGGTAGTCACCGGCGAGCGCCAGGAAGTCGGCGTCGGCATGATCGAAGCGCCGCGCGGCAC
>CAZUSF010000042.1:0-12334 GCA_964623355.1 uncultured Thiobacillus sp.
CTGCCCGATGCAGGCATTTCCCGATTGCTGACATTCAGGCAATCAGAAAGCGCTTCCTCGCCCAACTCTTGATGCCAACAACTGCCGCCCACATTCCGGCAAGCAGTTCCTCTATCCCCCAGGTAGCGGGGAAAACCCCGTTCATCGTACCGTTGAATTCCGCGCCCGGAATCGGCATAACCACGCTATGAAACTTTACTCAGAATCCTGCGAACAGAATCGCGCTCCCATTCAGGCCGTGTTGGAACAGGTGTTTGCCGACCGCACGCTGGTATTGGAAATCGCCAGCGGCACCGGTCAGCATGCTGTTTACTTTGCTCAGGCCTTGCCGCATCTGGCCTGGCAGACCAGTGAGTTGCCGGAGAATCACGCCAGCATCCAGGCATGGCTGGAGGAAGCGCAATTGCCCAATGTGCGGCCGCCGCTGGAGATCGATGTCAACGCGCCGACTTGGCCGTTGAGTGATCAGGTCGATGCCATCTTCAATGCCAACACGGTGCATATCGTGTCCTGGCCTGCAGTGGAGAAGATGTTCGCCGGCATCGGCCGGGTGCTGGCGTCGGGCGGCGTGCTGTGTATGTACGGCCCGTTCAACTATGGCGGCCAATTCACTTCCGAGAGCAATGCGCGGTTTGATGTCTGGTTGAAGAATCGCGACCCGAACAGCGGCGTGCGGGATTTCGAGGCGATTAACCGGCTGGCCGAGGCGCAGGGATTGACGCTGTGGCAGGACATCGCGATGCCGGCGAATAACCGCAGCCTGGTCTGGCGGAGAACTTGCGTTTGATGTTGCGCATCATCGAAGACCTGGCCGAGATACCGGCCGCGCAGTGGGATGCATTGCGAACCAAAACGCCGGGGGACAACCCTTTTCTTGCCTACGCTTTCCTGCGCGCCTTGCAGGACAGTCGCTGCGCGTCGCCGACGACTGGCTGGACGCCGCAATTCATCACGCTTTGGCAAGAGAGTGAGCAAGTTGGTGAGCAGAATGGCGAGTTGATCGGCGCGATGCCGTTGTATGTCAAAAGCCATTCCTGGGGCGAGTTCGTGTTCGACTGGGCCTGGGCCGAGGCCTATGAACGGCATGGCCTGCGCTATTACCCGAAGCTGGTGTCTTCGGTGCCGTTCACGCCAGTGACTGGCGCCCGCCTGCTGGCGGCATCGGATGCGGTTCGCGCGCAACTGATCGCCGCCGCGCTGCAATTGGCGAAGGATTCCGGCGCGTCTTCGCTGCATTGCCTGTTCCCGCCCGAGAGCCTGGCGCTGGAGTTGCAGCAGCAAGGCATGCTGTTGCGCAAGGGGGTGCAGTTTCATTGGCGGAATCCGGGCTATGCCGATTTCGCCGATTACCTGTCCGGCATGCGGCGCGACAAACGCAAGAAAATCCAGCAGGAACGCCGCCGCGTCAACGATGCCGGCATTGTTTTCCAGCACTTGCGCGGCGAGCAGATCACGCCGGAGCACTGGCAATTCTTCATGCGCTGCTATGCCCGCACGCATTTGCAGTTCAATTCGCCGCAGGCGTTGAATCTGGATTTCTACCTGCGCGTCGGCGCGACGATGCCGGGAAATATTCTGCTGATCATCGCCTTGAAGGACGATCAGCCGATCGCCAGCGCACTCAACTTCTACGACGATCTCGCGCTGTACGGCCGCTCCTGGGGCACGCTGGAGTATCACGATGGCCTTCACTTCGAGACCTGCTATTACCAGGCGATTGAATTCTGCATTGCCAACCGGATCGCCACTTTTGAAGGCGGCGCCCAGGGCGAACACAAGCTGGCGCGTGGCTTTCTGCCGGTCACCACCTGGTCAGCGCACTGGCTGGCGCACCCGCGTTTTGCCAGCGCGGTGGAAGAATTCCTGCAACGCGAAAGCGGCGGTATCGAGCGTTATGTCGATGAGTTGAACGAAAACAGCCCGTTCAAACGGGCGGCGCAACCGCAATAAGTTTGCTATTTTCGGGTTCTCGCCCCACCGAAGACTCAGGACACTCATTCCCCATGCCAACGCCAACGCCGCGCCAGGCCTGGCTCCTGCTCGCCGCCGCCTGTTTCGGGCTGGTCGCCGGCAGTTTCGTGCTCACTGCATGGATGAATCTGCATCCCTGCCACCTGTGCATTTTCCAGCGTCTGCTGTTCATGATCCTGACCTTGCTTGGCCTGCTCACCGCCTGGTTGCTGCCGCGCGCGGCAGGCTGGTGGCTCGGACTTGTCAGCTTGCCGATCGCGGCCGGCGGTTTTGCGGTAGCGACCTATCAGAGCTGGCTGCAAATACAGCCGCCAGGCAGCATTTCCTGCATGGCCGGCGAGCCGAGTCAGATCGAACGCCTGGTGGAATGGCTCGGCCAGCTGCAGCCTGAGCTGTTCCTCGCCACCGGATTTTGCGAAGAAACGGAATTGAGCATCCTCGGTTTGAGCCTGGCAAACTGGGCTCTGGTCTCGTTCAGCGCCTTTTTGGTCGCCGCCGGCTGGGCACTTTTCCGCGCCCGCCAAGTCATTGTTCGGTGATCTTCAACCACCTCTGTGATTGCCAACCATCAATCTGAAACATCCTGGAGATATTGCAATGCCCCTGACCCGCCGCGAATTTCACCGTGCCATCCTCGCCACGCTGACTGCTGCCGCCTTGCCTGCGGCCGCGCAAGCGACTGCGGCGCCTGCCATACAACTTGTCGAGGGGCGTGACTGGGGTCCGATTTCGCCGCCCCAGGCGGGCGACAGCCCGGGCAAGATCGAAGTGCTGGAGTTTTTCTCCTATGGCTGCGGCCATTGCCGCGACTTCAACCCACTGATCACGCGCTGGGAGAAACAACTGCCGAAGGACATCAGTTTCCGTCGCGTGCCGGTGGTCTTCGGTCGTGCCGCCTGGTCGAGCCTGGCGCGCCTGTACTACACGCTGGAGACAACCGGTCAGTTGGCGCGTCTGGATCAAGCGGTATTCGATGCCATTCATCTCCGCAAGACCGATCTGTACACCGAAAAAGCCGTATTGAATTGGGTCGCAAGCCAGGGCGTGGACGCCAAGGCCTTCCGCGAGCAGATGAATTCCTTTGCGGTGGAAACCCGCATGGCGCGTGGCGAAACACTGGCGCGCAACTACAAGGTCAGCGGCGTGCCGCTGGTGACTGTCGATGGTCGCTACGCCGTACTCGGCACTGCCGCCAAGGGCCTGTCAGATCTGCTGGCGATTGCCGACGGCCTGATCGCCCAAGCCCGTCAGAATCGCCGTTTGGCGCGCAAGTAAGCCGCACTTTCCAAATCGGCTCGAAAGCGAAATTTAATTGGGTCTGATTTGCCCCGCTTTCACCGCCAACCTTGATTGGGCCGAGTCTTTTCTGACCACAAGAACGCGGCATCGCCAACCGAATCATCCGGGCCGGTGAAAATCCGACCCCGAAACGGGGCGGCAAATCGACAAGATGAGTCGTCCAAAAATGACAAATGCCGGGGGAGCGCCCCGGCATTCGCCACATTGATCAGGCCTTAGGATGCGCCGCGCGCACCATTCAGTTGATCAAGTTCAGGTACGGGTTTCCGGTTTCATTTCAGGTTGCATTCCAGGTTTCGGGCCAGGCCGCATATCGCAATTCGGTTTTGCTGCTGGCGCAGTCAGCGTGGCGTTGACCACGACCGGTTTTTGCTCACGCATCAATTTGATTTCCACGCCCTTGCCCGGCTCGGCTTTACGCACCAGCCAACGCAGACGATCCGCGGAATAAACCGGGCTGCCGGCGAATTCGGTGATCAGGTCGCCGGCCTGAATCCCGGCCTGAGCCGCAGCGCTATCCAGCAAAACCTTCTCGACAGTGATGCCATGGCTCAAACCCGCCTCGTCCAGCATCGCATTCGGCAAATTGCTCACCATCACGCCGAGCGACTTGCCGCGCATCTCGGCAGGCTTGGCGTAACGTTTCATCTTGCCTTCCATGTAAGGACAGGCATCGCCGCCCTGCATGCTGTGGCGATACTTGCAGCAAGCCGGATGATCGGCTGGCATGCCGTAGCCGGAGCGCCAGCAATCGGCCAGCGCGGGAGTGGAAAAGGTTACCGCAACCGCCAGAGCGGCAAAAATGTGGCGCAGGGAAAATTTCGAGGTACGGGTCATGTTTGGTCTCCTGTCATTCAGTCAAAACAAGCAGCCGACCAGAAACGGCCGGACCTTGACTTTGGGTAAGCAAGGCTAGATTGGTTCCATGCTCAACACATGCGAAAGGTAACACCACAAAAGGAAAGCCCATAAAAGGAAAGCCCACCTGGCTGAACTTCTGTCACTATGCGTTCGCCCGACGTGCTGCTGAATTCAGCGTCAGGCTTCAGCATCCAGTTCGACCTTTACTGGCGCCGCAATCGTTCTCATCGCAGCCGCCGCCAGACTTTTTCGATGCACGTTCAAAAGGAAGTCACATGAAATCTTTGATCCCTCTGCTGTTGCTTGCCGCCGCCCCCGCATTCGCCACCGACGCTGCCCCTGGTTCCAACCAGGCGCTGGTGCAGAAGATGATGGACCCGACTCAAAACGCTTCCGCCTTCAAGGATCCGCAGGCATTCCTGGCCTGGGCCAACTCGATGAGCAACCCCGCCGCCGGCGCTGCACTCGCCCAGGCTGGCATGGACCCGGCAACTTATGTCCGCCTGCTCAGCGGCATGATGAATCCGGCATCGATGCAGAACTACATGCAGTTCACCGACCCGAACCTGGCCATGAAATGGATGGCCGCCGGAGTTGACCCGAGAACCCTGGGCTCCATGGCAAGCATGGCCACCAACCCGGCGATGTACGGCAACTGGATGCAAGCCCCGGTAAACCCGCAAATGTGGGCGCCCGCAACCCAGATGCTGAATCCCGCCATGTACGGCAACTGGATGCAAGCACCGATGAGCCCTGGCGCGGTGAACGCGATGATGGCGCCGATGAACCCCAACACCTACATGAACTGGACCGGCGCCATTGCCGACCCGCGCACCTACGGCAGCATGGGTCAGATGATGGCCATGCCAACCGCGATGCCCGCGATGCCGGCTATCGACCCGGCCATCCTGATGAAGCTGCTGCAATCGATGCCCGCAATGCCGGTGGCTCCCGCACGCTAAATTGCGGTATCGGACAGTTCTGGAATGCCGCCGGCATTCCGGAGCACATTCCGCAACGGGCTGATGCCCGTTTTTTTATGCCTATTTTTTGTGTCTGAATGCCGGCTCAGGGTTGATCCGGTCAAACAAGCCAGCGACACTTTGGCACAGACAAAACCGTTCCGAACGTATGAATCATGAACCCAGACCTGCCGCTCTCCGACGAAGAACTTGAAGAACTGAACCAATTTCTGAATGCTGAGGACATGCCGGAACAAGGCATGGACATCGCCATGCTGGACGGCTTTCTCACCGCCATCGTGATCGGCCCCAATACCATCCTGCCCAACCAATGGCTACCGGCGATCTGGGATGAAAGCGATGAAGTTCCGATGCAATGGAAATCGGCTGAGCAGATGGAACACATCATCGGTCTGGTCATGCGCATGTACAACGACCGAATTCATGACCTGGAAGAAGACATCGCCGAATATGACCCGCTGATTTACCAGAGCGAAGCCGATGGCAAAACCCTCCCCATCCTGGATGAATGGTGCATGGGCTTCATTCGCGCCATTCAGCTCGACCCGGACGGATGGCAACCGCTGATCATGGCGGAACCCGAGGAAGAAGGCGGCGGCCTGCTCACCCCGATGCTGCTCTACGGCACCGAAGAAGGTTGGGAGCAGCTGAAGGAAAACGAACTGCTACAGGAACGCCACCATGACTTCGCCGATGCCATCGGCCCCTGCGTCATCGGCATCCGCGACTACTGGCTGCCCTACCGCAAGGAAGCCTCCACCTACCACCGCGACAGTGCCAAGGTCGGCCGCAATGACCTCTGTCCATGCGGCAGCGGCAAGAAATACAAAAAATGCTGCGGCAGCGCAGAGAAGTTGCATTGATTTTGCCTTGAAGTTTTTTCAACGGTTATCGGCTTTGGCGACATGCAATCGCATCCAATAACGCGTATCGAAACCCCAAACAATTGAGGTTTTCAGCCGCACTGATCTTTTCTTCATCAGTTATTCTTTAGCCTCACCGGGCTTTAAATAAGCCGCATTCAGCAAGGAGACCAGAGTATGAAAGTTCTGCCCCTGTTCGGTATCGCAATACTCATCACATCGATTGCGGCAAATGTGGCAAATCCGGCGAATGCTGCTGAAAAAGAAGTCTCGCAGCAGAACAAAACCTTCAGCGCCAAGGAATTGAAGATCAAGAAAGGCGACACGGTGAGTTTTCCCAACCGTGATCCGTTCTTCCATAACGTGTTCAGTCTTTCACCCGCAAAGACCTTCGACCTGGGCTCCTACCCCACTGGCGAGACCCGAAAAGTCACTTTCGACAAGCCAGGAACAGTCGAGGTGGAATGTGCGATCCACCCCCATATGCACATGACCATTACGGTTGAGTAAGCAGCGACCGGCATGTCGGCGCTTGTTGCCCGCAAGACATGGTTTGTCTATCTGGCGATGCTGGCGAGCCTGGTTTCAGGCCGCATTTCTCAGGCGGCAAGTGATGAAGCCATGTTTGCCAGCCTGCGTTTGGGTGCGTTGCAGTTTCAGCACCGTTGTGCAATTTGCCATGGCAGCGATGGACTCGGGGAAGGCCCGTTGCCGATGTTGATCGCCAATTACCCGAATACCAATCTCATGCTGCCACGCGTGGCGACCGATTCCACGACGATCCGCCGCGTCATCGTCGAAGGCCCGATGTTTGCCGATACCAGCACCTTCATGCCGCCCTGGGGTGATGCGCTGGCGCCGGTTGAAATCGATGCGCTCACCCTGTTCGTGGTTTACCTGCGCCAGGATTTGAACGGCGCAATTCAACTTTCCCGCGATGCGGCAAAACAAATCCCGCCATCAACCCGAATTGGGCGTGGAATATTCATTGGTCGCTGTGCGCTCTGCCACGGCCACGACGGCACCGGAAGCGGGCGCATGGCGATACGGTTGAATCCAAAACCGAGCAACCTGGTACTCAGTCGCGAAACACCTCAATACCTGCGCCGCATCATCACCGAGGGCGGCACCGCGATGCAGCGCTCGCCAGCAATGCCCGCATGGCGCGGCGAACTGAATGAACTGGAAATTGAATCGATCCTGCTGCATATCGATAGCCTGCGAAAAAAGCGCCAGGACGATGATTAAAGTGAGGCAATAACATGAACAACAGATTGATCAAGATTGCATTGACCCTGGCCCTGGGCGGCTCCATCGCCAACCCACCGGCCATCGCGGACTGGGAACTGATCGATACCGATGGCCACTCGGTGACCATCAAGGCGGGCCATGCCAGCTTGCAAAAATGGTTGTTGCCGGAAGCGCCCCCCGCTCCAGCCGACAATCTCACCACGACAGAACGGGTCAAGCTGGGCGAGATGCTTTTCTTCGATCCGCGTCTTTCCGGCACCGGGCAGGTCACCTGCGTCTCCTGCCATCTGCCTGAGCGGGGTTGGTCGGACGGCTTGCCGACTTCGGTGCGTTTTCTCGGCGAGGTGATGACCGTAGCCAGCCCCACCATCGTCAACCTTGGCTACAACAGCATCTTCATGTGGGACGGCCGCCAGCCCAACCTGGAAAAACAAGGCTTGGGTGGCCAGGGCATCAAGGCCGACATCAATGCCGGGATGACGCATTTCGGCCTCAAGGAAGGCGTCCATCTGGAGCGACTGGCCAAGATTCCCGGGTATGTCGAGTTGTTCGAACAGGCGTATCCCGGCAAAGGCATCAGCCGCGAGACGGTGGCGAAGGCGATTGCGGCTTTCGAGCGCTCGATCATTTCCAACAACTCGCCGTTCGATCGCTGGCTGAAGGGAGACGCGGCCGCGCTGTCCACCTCGCAGGTTCGCGGTTTCGCCTTGTTTATCGATCCGCTGCGCGGCAATTGCGGCGTCTGTCACTGGGCGCCCAACTTCACCGACAACGGTTTCCACAACGTCGGCCTGAAGTCGTTTGGCGTCGACAAACCCGATCTCGGGCGTTACAAGCAACGCCCGGTAAAACTGATGCGAGGCGCTTTCAAGACCCCGACCTTGCGTGATGTGGCGCTCACCGCGCCCTATTTCCACGATGGTTCCGCGACTCGGCTCGGCGATGTGGTGCGTCATTACGCGCGTGGCGGCGATGTCCACACCAACCTGTCGCCCAATCTGCGCCCGCTGGCGCTGGCGGATGAGGATATCGCCGACCTGGTGGCCTTCATGGAGGCGCTGACCACGCCGCAACCGCCCTATGTTTATCCGGTATTGCCCAAGTGAATGCACGCCCGCCTCACATACTGGCAACGCAGGGATGAATCCATGCCGGTTTACCGCATCAGATTATTGAAACCACTATGGGCATCCTGACCGCCTACCCGCTTCGCTACCTGATTCCAGGCCTGCTGCTTGGCACCTCGCTGCTGCTCGCGATGCTTTACGTGCAGCACCGTTACACCGCCTCCGACACGCTGATCGAGTCACACCTGGGACGTGAAGCCAGCTACATCGGACCGCAGCTCACTGCCGATTTCATCGAGGCTCACCAAGCTGCCGGTTTGCGCGGCGGCCTGCGCAAACTGATCAGGCATGCGACGCGCCCGGATATTCGTCTGACGCTGGTGATCGCCCCGAACGGCGAGCTGATCTTCATCAACAAGCCCGATCTGCAAGGACGTCCGCTGGAGATGCTGCCCGACCCGCCGCCGCGGACGCAGATCGAAGCGGCGCGGATCAGCCAGGAAGGCCTGAATTGGCTCAGTCCCGGCGGTCGAACCTTGTGGGGATTGTTTCCCGTTGAATTGGAACCACCGGTCACCGCGGGCGTCGCCAACCCGCACAACCTGGTACTCGCACTGGCTTATGACGCAGCCATGGCGAAGTCGGTGGAACGGGAACGCATTCTTGATGAAATCGCCATTTTTCTTGCCTGGATCTTGTTCATTTCCTGCTTGATCTGGCTTCTTCTGCGCCAGGCAGTCACCCATCGGATCGAACAATTGGCTGAAGCCGCGCACCACTTCGTCGAAGGCCGAGGCGGCTTCACCGACGACATTCAGGGCCATGACGAGATCGGTCGCCTGGCGCATGACCTGGCCAGTATCGGGCGTGATCTGCATGAACGTTACCGTCAGATCGAAAGCGCCAACGCTGAATTGGCGAGGGAAATCATCGCCCGCCGCGAAGCCGAAAATGAACTTCGCCTGACGGCCAGCGTATTCGCCAGCACCAGCGAAGGCATCATCATCACCGACCTGAAAAACCGGATCATCGAAGTGAATGATGCCTTTGTGCATGTCACCGGCTACAGTCGCGAGGAAATCATCGGCAAAACCCCGTCCCTGCTGCATTCCGGCAGCCATGACCAGGCTTTCTACAGCGCGATGTGGAGCCGAATCAAGAGTGAAGGTCGCTGGAAAGGCGAAGTGCGCAACCGCCGGAAAAATGGCGAAATCTATACCGAGATTCTCGATATTGGCGTGGTGAGCAACGAATCGGGAGAGGTCACGCACTACGTTGGCGTATTCACTGACATTTCCGAACTCAAGGACACCCAGGCACGCCTGGAAAAAATGGCGCATTACGACCATCTGACCGGGCTACCCAATCGCACCCTGTTCGTGTCGCGCCTGGAAGAGGCCATGGCCGGCAGCGAGCGTAGCGGCAATCTGCTCGCCGTGGCATTGCTCGACCTGGACCACTTCAAACCGGTCAACGACACGCATGGGCATGAGATGGGAGATCGCCTGCTGATTCAGATTGCCCAGCGCCTGGATGGCTGCATGCGCACTGGCGACATCGTCGCCCGCATTGGTGGCGACGAGTTCGTGCTGTTAATCCAGAGCCTGACCGATGCCGCCGCGCTTTGGCCATTGTTGCAGCGCATTCAGGCCTCTTTTGAGATGCCGGTTCGCATCGATGGCCATACCTTCGATGTCACAGGCAGCCTGGGCGCAACGATTTACCCAAGTGACCGGGGCGACGCAGATACTTTATTGCGCCATGCCGACCAGGCCATGTATTTAGCCAAGCAGGCAGGTCGAAACCGCTTTCATCTGTTTGATCCGGTGCAGGATCATCAAATACACCAGCATTACGAAGTGATTGAAAAAATGCGCCACGCGCTGATGGCCAATCAGTTCGAGGTCTACTACCAACCCAAGCTCAGCATGAGTGGCATGCGTGTATACGGCGCCGAGGCCCTGGTGCGCTGGAATGATCCGGAACGCGGACTCGTGATGCCGGGCGAGTTTTTGCCGCATGCCGAAAATCACGACATGATCGTCGCACTCGACCAGTGGGTTCTTGATGACGTGCTGCGCCAACAAAGTATCTGGCGCGCCGCCGGCATCGAATTGGTGCTCAGCGTCAACATCGCGGCACGTGATCTGCAGCGAGAAGATTTTGTCGATCGGCTGCGCACCAGCCTGCAGCGATATCCCGAGTTGCCGGCGGGATGTCTGGAACTCGAGATTCTTGAATCCGCCGCACTGCAAAACATGCGGCATATCCGCCAAGTCATCGAAACCTGCCGCGGCATGGGCGTCAGTTTCAGCCTGGATGACTTTGGCGCCGGCTATGCCTCGCTCGCCTATCTCAAGGAAATCCCGGTCGACACATTGAAAATCGACCAGGGTTTCGTGCGCGACATTCTTGAAGATCGGGGTGATCTTGCCTTGGTGCATGGTGTCGTCGGCCTCGCCCAGGCGTTCAATTTAAAGGTCATCGCTGAAGGCGTGGAAACCCCAGAACATGGCGTCCTGCTGATGCGTCTTGGCTGCGAAAATGTGCAGGGTTACGGCATCGCGCGCCCAATGCCGGTTGCCCGCTTCGAAGCCTGGTTAGAAAGCGCCCGCTTCGATGAAGCCTGGCAAGCCTGGGTGGGCAGCTATTGGTCAGCCGATGATTACCCCTTGTTGATGGCGCAACGCGATCACCTGGACTGGATCAGCAAACTGATCGGCTGTGTCGAAGGCAATCAGATTGCAGAAAATGCATCTGAGTTTTCCGATATCCGGACATGCCGACTCGGGCACTGGTATGACACGGTCGGCCAGACACGCTACAGCCACATGCATGCCTACCAGGAATTGGGCTCGATTCATGCCGAAGTGCATCGGCTCGGCACAGAGATTCTCGACGCCGTAAAAGCAGGGCAAATCGAAGAAGCGCGCCGCCACATTCCCCAATTACTGATCATGAAAGACGCCGTCATCAACAGCCTCAGCCTGCTGCAACGCGCCGTCGACGCATATCCCCGGCAGGAGTCGAAGAGAACAGGCACGACAGAATAGTGTGAAACGCGCGCCTTCCCTGCCGCCGCGTTAATTCAGGCAAGCGTTCAACGGCATCTATTTTGTTAAATTCAGCGATTTATTCAACCCTACGCGAACATCTGAAAATCTTGCAGGCGTGACCTTGTCCTGTCTTTCCCAAACGATAGCGTTCAAGGTGCAGGATTGGGATATTCGAGATGAATCCGTTCGACAGCCTGCAACACTTCCGGGGACAGGGTGACATCCGCCGCATCCAGATTCTCTTGCAGCTGCGCCATGCTAGTGGCGCCGATAATGGTGCTACCAACACACCAGCGTTGATAGACAAAGGCCAGTGACAATTGGGTTGGCGTGAGCCCGTGCTGCTCAGCCAGACCCACGTAGGCCGCCACCGCCTTCGCCGTATTGGGCTTCTTGTAGCGCTGGGCGAAATCGCTGAACAAATTGGCCCGGCCAAGCGAGCGGGGATCCTTCAGGTACTTGCCAGTCAGAAAACCGAAACCCAGAGGGGAATAGGCCAGCAGACTCACCTTTTCTCGAAAACCAATTTCCGCCAGCCCGTTTTCCCAGGTGCGGTTGAGCAGACTGTAGGCATTCTGGACTGATACCGGGCGCGGCAGTCCCAGTTCGTCGGCCAAGTGCAGGTAGTTCATCAAACCCCAGGGTGTTTCGTTGGAAGGCCCCCAGGCGCGTACCCTCCCCTCCTTGATGAACTCGGCCAAAGTTTCCAGGGTTTCCCGCAGCGACACGGTCTCGCGTTCCTGCTCGGGATCGAAGTGATAGCCGCCGAACATGGGCGTATTTCGGTCGGGCCAGTGCAACTGGTAAAGATCCACATAGTCGGTCTGCAGGCGTTTCAGGGAGCCCTCCAGCGCTCGCCGCAGGTTGGCCTTGGTGAAATTGAGCTGCCCTTCCCGAATCCAGCTCAGGCTGCGCGCCGTCCCCGTCGCCTTGGTGGCCAGGATCACCTTGTCTCTTGTTTGCCGCTTGAGCCAACTCCCCAC
>CAZUSF010000043.1:0-12208 GCA_964623355.1 uncultured Thiobacillus sp.
CCGTGCCAGGCTGGTCAAACTTTCCGGCACGTTACGGAATTGCAGGGCATTGCCGGCGGCATTCTTGAGACCGCTACGCCGAAGCGCCAACAGCAGGCTGAGCGCGGAAGAATCCATCTTCGCCACGCCAGACAGGTCGAACACACGCGTGCCGGCCAGGATGGCCTGTTCGCCCTCAGCCAACATACGCGTTGCATTGTCGAGGACCAGATCGCCCTCCAACACAGCGACGCCCGCTTCAATGCGCATTACTTCTTCGACCCACTGGCAGCCGGCTGATTACGGCGCGACAACGTCGCCAGCAAGCCATCAATGCCGCCTTTGCGAACTTCGGAAGTGAAGGAACTGCGATACACCGTCACCATGCTGACGTTATCCACCAGCACGTCGTAGACCTTCCAGCCATCGTCCTGTTTTTCCATGCGGTAATTGATTGGAATCGGCGGCGCGCCCGGCTTGCTGACTTCGGTGTTGACCGTGACATCGGTCTCGCCTGGCGCCAAGCGGAATGGCTTGAAGTCGATCTTGTAGTCAGCCACGCTGCTCAAGGACGCGGAATAGGTCCGCACCAGCATGGTGCGGAACTCATTCACCAATTCATCCTGTTGCGCCTGCGTCGCTTTGTTCCAGTTTTTGCCGACGGCAAGTCGGGTCATCTGGCGAAAATCGAAGTTGGGCAGAATTTTCTCTTCCACCAGACCGAGGATCTTCTTGTTGTTGCCAGACTTGATATCCCGGTCCTGCTTGACGATGCGCAGGACTTCATTGGTTGTGTTCTTAGCCAGCACATCGGGCGGCACTACATCGGCAGCCGCAGCCACCGAATAAACGGCGATCAAGCCGGACATCATCAATTGTTTCAGTCCCGTCATGGTTGTTTTACCTCTCTTGCGAATGTTCATAAATTTGCTATCCCGCTCGACAAAGTAGATGGAAAGCGAGTCAAACCTGCCCACCAATCTGAAAGACAAGTAGTCAGACCAGGTCAGTCGGCGGCCTGTTCCTTCTCTTTATCGCCGCTGTTGTAAAGAAAATGGCCGATCAGGTTTTCCAGCACCACCGCGCCTTGAGTAATTTTCAGCACATCACCGTTGGCCAGCATTTTTTCATCACCCCCGGCTTCCAGCGCGATGTACTGCTCGCCCAGCAGACCTGAAGTCATGATCGCCGCACTACTGTCTTGCGGAAATGAATAACGCGCGGCCAGCGAAAGGGTTACAAGCGCTTCGTAGTTTTCGGGATCGAATCCGATTTCAGCAACCCGTCCTACCACGACGCCCGCGCTTTTCACCGGCGCCCGAGGCTTCAGACCGCCGATATTGTCGAACGAAGCTTTAACGGTATAGGTTTTGCCATTGTCGTAACTGCCCAGGTTACCCACCTTCAACGCCAGAAACAGGATGGCGACGATACCGGCCACGACAAACAGGCCTACCCAAAGATCAAGTGTTGCGCGCTGCATGGATCAAACTCCACGGAACATGAATGCGGTCAGAACAAAATCCAGGCCGAGAATGGCCAGGGACGAAGTCACCACGGTACGGGTGGTGGCACGTGACACCCCTTCCGCCGTGGGCGGGGCATCGTAGCCCTCGAACAGCGCGATGATGGTAACGGCTATGCCGAACACCACGCTTTTGATGACGCCGTTGAGAATATCTTCCTTGAAATCGACAGCTGCCTGCATCTGCGACCAGAACGCGCCAGCATCAACGCCAATCAGCACGACGCCGACCAGATAGCCGCCCAGTACGCCCATCGCCGAGAACAACGCTGCCAGCAATGGCATGGAAATCACGGCACCCCAGAACTTTGGTGCAACCACACGGGCAATCGGGTCCACCGCCATCATTTCCATCGCAGCGATCTGCTCGGTCGCCTTCATCAGCCCGATTTCCGCCGTGATGGCCGAACCCGCCCGACTGGCGAACAACAATGCGGCCACCACCGGCCCAAGTTCGCGCACCAGCGACAGCGACACCAGCACCCCGAGCGATTCCTCGGCGCCATAAGTCTGCAACGTTTCATAGCCTTGCAAACCCAGCACCATGCCGACAAACAATCCGGAGACCAGAATGATGATCAGAGACAACACACCGGCGGAAAATATCTCGCGGATGACCAGGTGAAAACGGCGGAAGCAGGTACCGGAATGCAGCAGAACCAGAAGAAAGAAACGTGCCGCCACGCCCATCCGCCAGACCCGGTCCACGCTACGTCGGCCAATGCCGCGGATATGTCCAATCAGGGTCTCAATCATGCGGCCAATCCCAGGTCGGCGGCGTAGTCGGGCGCCGGATAATGAAACGGCACCGGCCCGTTTTCCTCGCCATGCACGAATTGATGCACATAAGGCAACTGCGAAGCCTTGATCTCGGCCGGCGTTCCTTCCGCCTCGATCACGCCTTCGGAAACGAAGTACACGTAGTCAACCATCTTCAGCGATTCCTGCACATCATGTGTCACAACGATTGAAGTCATGCCCAGGGTATCGGTCAGGCGTCGAATCAGATTGCCCGTCACCCCCAGCGAAATCGGATCAAGGCCGGCAAATGGCTCGTCATACAGGATCAGCATCGGGTCAAGCGCGATCGAACGCGCCAACGCCACCCGCCGCGCCATACCGCCAGACAATTCCGAAGGCATCAGATCATGGGCGCCGCGCAAACCGACCGCATTCAACTTCATGAACACCAGATCACGAATCATCGCTTCCGGCAGGTCGGTATGCTCACGCAGCTGAAACGCCACGTTTTCAAACACCGACATGTCGGTGAACAACGCACCAAACTGGAACAACATCCCCATGCGGCGGCGCATTTGGTACAAGGCATCTTGATCGATCTGCCCCATTTCAATGCCATCCACTTTCAAACTGCCGCTGGTCGGCTTCATCGCCCCCCCGATCAAACGAAGCAGAGTGGTCTTGCCGCAGCCGGAATTTCCCATGATGGCGATCACCTGGCCGCGACGTGCCGTCAGGTTGATGTCTTTCAGCACCAGACGCTGGCCATAGGAAAACGAAAGATCGCGGATTTCGATGAGATTGTCAGACACGGAGAACAGAGGTTTTGTGAACAAGCTGGCGCATTCTAGCAGGGCCGTCAGAAATCACGTCGCAAGCCCCATGACTTCAAGCAGCGTCGCGACACGTTCAAGCTGCTCAAGGCTGCCATCCAGACTGATCAGGTATTGCACTGAACCAGCCGTCTCGGGAGAAACCGTATCTGGCGTCAATTTGGCAGCCAGCTCCTTCAGCGAAGTGTCGCGGCTGAACCAGACGATACGCGCGTCCGACCGACTGATCAGCAACGCCTTGTCGGCCAACTCGGGCGGCAACGTATGGCTTGCATCAGCCTCCAGCAGAAAGCGAAAGCGCTCATGCGTGTCGGCATGCCACTGCGTCATCTCAGCCGCACTTGCCTGCTGCCAAACCGCCTGTTCCAGAAACGTGCAGTTGTACTGGGTATTGAAATAGGTCAACTGCCATTCCTGCGGCATATCGGCCGGGTAAAAAGCCCCTCGCCAAGCAGGAAAACGCCAGTCCAGCGCGCCCAGACGGACGATCAGAGGTTCATCGGATGAGGTCATGTTTTTCCTACCTGTCGAAGGTGGCGAAATTGCAACAGCATGCAGAGGTTCATCCGCTTGGGATGGGTTAGTTTTTGCCTAAATAAGGTTTCCTGAATATTCTGCACGTCATTGATTCTGTTGTCTGTTCTGACTCGTTGCACCCCAACCCCCTTAGGAGATCGATATGAAAGTGAAATCACTCGTTGCCGCCTTGCTGGTATGTGCCGCCCCCGTCGCTTTTGCCCAAGAAGCCGCTCCCGCTGCCGCTGCCCAAGTTCCCCAATCCCCGGAAGCCTGGCTGGCCCGTATGACCGACATGACCAAAAACATGTCCGCTTACAAAGACCCGAAGGTTTTCGTTCCCTTCATGAACGCCGTTACCGAACCCAGCTTCTACACTGCCATGGGCAGCAACATGATGGAACCCGGTAGCTGGTTGAACATGGCCAATTCCATGACCCAGCCTGGTGTTTACTCCAACGTCGCCGCCTTCGCTGACCCGAACGTCTACATGAAGTGGCTGGCCGCTTCCCTGGATCCCAACTTCTACACTGCCATGCTGACCCAGTTGTCTGATCCGGGCAAACTGATGCGTTGGGCGATGGCTCCGCTGGACCCGAAAGCCCTGCAGATGCTGATGAAGACCATCGATCCGAACGTTTACGTGAAGTGGATGATGTCTCCCCTTGACCCGCGTGCTCTGCAGTTGATGACCGCTCCGGTCAACCCCAACCTGTACATGGGCTGGCTCGGCGCTTCGATGAACCCCGGTTCTTATGGCGACATGTGGAAAGGCTTCCTGAACCCGGCTGGCTACAACTTGCCTGCCCTGCCTGCCATGCCCGCTATGCCCACCGCAGCCGCTACCCCCTGGGCCGCTCCTGCTGGCGCAGCACCGATGGTCAACCCGTTCGATCTGAACGCCCTGACCCAGATGTTCCAGATCCCGGCTCCGGCTGCTGGCCAGCCCTTCGGCTTCCCGTTCGCGCTGCCGACCCTGCCTGCTGCTCAGTAATCGATCAGGTACATAGCAATACAAAACGGCTGCTTCGGCAGCCGTTTTTTTCGTCCCGACGTTTTCGGTCCCGACGTTTGCCGACCAAGCCAAAAGATCAGGCAAGGATCATTCACGCCGCCAAAGCGTTCCCTGCGGCCCATCTTCCAGAATCACCCCGGCCGCCTTGAGTTCATCGCGGATGGCATCCGAACGCTTGAAGTCTTTCGCTTTGCGCGCCGCCAGGCGCTCGGCAATCAGCGCATCGATCTGTTCAGCGGAAATACCACCCTCAGCCGCATTGGCGAGCCCGGCTTGCATGAATTGTTCCGGATCGCGCCCGAGCAAACCCAGGATACCCGCCAACGATTTCAACAAGGCAGCCATCTGCGCCGCACTGGCGTGATCGAGCAAGCGCAGCCGATTCAGCTCCGCCGCCACGTCAAACAACACCGCCAACGCTTCCGGCGTATTGAAGTCATCATCCATGGCGGACTTGAAACGCGTCGCAAACGGATTGTTCCAATCCAGCGCTGGCGCCAAAGCCACCTCGGCCCCCAAATCGATACCCCGCAATGCCGTGTAAAGACGGGTCAATGCGGCTTTTGCATCATCCAGATGCTGATCCGAATAGTTCAGCGGGCTGCGGTAATGTGCGCGCAGGATAAAAAAGCGCACCACTTCGGCATCGTATTTCTGCAGCACTTCACGAATCGTGAAGAAATTGCCCAGGCTCTTCGACATCTTCTCGTCATCGACGCGAACAAAGCCGTTGTGCAGCCAGTAATTGACGAATTTGCAGTCATGCGCGCCCTCGGATTGGGCGATCTCGTTTTCATGGTGTGGAAACTGCAGATCCTGGCCGCCACCATGAATGTCAAAATGCTGGCCGAGCAGGTCGGAACCCATCGCGGAACATTCGATATGCCAACCGGGACGTCCCGCGCCCCAGGGCGAAGGCCAGGATGGTTCGCCCGGCTTGGCGGCTTTCCAGAGCACGAAATCCATCGGATCGCGCTTGTTCAGATCGACTTCGACCCGTTCGCCGGCGCGCAAATCTTCCAGCGCCTTGCCGGATAACTGGCCGTAATTCGCGAAGCTCTGCACCGCGTAATAAACATCACCATTCGGCGCGGCATAGGCATGACCGCGCTCGATCAGACGCTGAATCATGTTCAGCATGTTGCCGACGTACTCGGTCGCGCGTGGCTCATGGTCGGGCGGCAGAACGCCCAGCGCGGCACTGTCTTCGTGCATTGCGGTAATGAAACGATCGGTCAACGCGGTAAAGGGCTCGCCATTGTCCTGCGCCCGCTTGATGATCTTGTCGTCGATATCGGTAATGTTGCGGACATAAGTGACCTGATAACCCGAGTTGCGCAGCCAGCGCGTCACCATGTCGAACACCACCAGCACGCGCGCATGACCGAGATGGCAGTAGTCATAAACGGTCATGCCGCAGACATACATGCGCACCTGGCCGGGAATGATCGGCGTGAATACCTCTTTCTTGCGGCTCAGCGAGTTGTAGAGCGAAAGCATCAGCTGCCCCCCTTTTGCCCTTGTCCGGCGGTCCAGGCATCTTTCAGGCCGACGGTCCGATTGAACACCAGCGTCTCGCCTGGTTTGTGATCGTTGCGGTCGGCGCAAAAATAGCCCAGGCGCTCAAACTGGTAACGCGATTCTGGTGCTGCATTTTCGATCGCGGGTTCGACCCAGCCCTGCACGATTTGCAGCGAAGCCGGATTGATAAAACTCAGGAAGTCGCGGTCCTTGTGGCCATCCGGTTCGGGATCGGTGAACAGGCGCTCATACAAGCGAATCTCAATCGGCTTCGCATGCGTCACGGATAACCAGTGAATCACCCCTTTGACTTTGCGACCCTGCGGGTTCTTGCCCAGCGTGTCGTGGTCGATGCTGCAACGCAGTTCGATCACGTTGCCGGCCGCATCCTGAATCACTTCCTCGCACTTGATGACATAGGAATAACGCAAGCGCACTTCGCCGCCCGGTGCCAGACGTTGCCATCCGGCGGGCGGCGCGGCGGAGAAATCGTCCTGCTCAATCCAGATTTCACGGCTGATTGGTACATCCCGCTCGCCAAACTCCGGGTGATTCGGATGGAAACCCGCGCTACGACTGGCCGTGGGGTTGGCGGAAGAGGCATCCTGAAAATTGGTCAGCACAACCTTGACCGGATTGATCACCGCCATCACGCGCGGCACCTTGGTTTCCATGTCTTCGCGAATACAGCCTTCCAGCACTGCCATATCGATGACGTTTTCGGATTTGGAAATGCCGATGCGGCGAGCAAATTCGCGTATCCCCTCCGGCGTATAGCCGCGCCGGCGCATGCCATGAATGGTCGGCATGCGCGGGTCATCCCAGCCGGACACCAGCCCTTGCGTGACCAACTGGTTCAATTTGCGCTTGCTGGTGACGGTGTAATGCAGTTCCAGACGGGAAAACTCGATCTGCCGCGGATGCGAAGGCACCGGCAACTGGTCCAGCACCCAATCGTAAAGCGGCCGATGATCTTCGAACTCAAGCGTGCACAGCGAGTGGGTAATGTTTTCCAGCGCATCCGAAATGCAATGCGTGTAGTCGTACATCGGGTAGATCAGCCAGTCATCACCGGTACGAATGTGGTGCGCGCGTTTGATCCGGTAAATCACCGGATCGCGTAGATTGATGTTGGGCGAGGCCATGTCGATCCTGGCGCGCAAGGTTTTCGCGCCATCAGCGAATTCGCCCGCCTTCATGCGCCGGAACAGATCCAGGTTTTCCGCCACCGAGCGCTCACGATAAGGGCTGGCGCGTCCGGCCTGGGTCAGCGTGCCGCGATATTCGCGCATTTCTTCCGGCGTCAGATCATCGACATAGGCCAGGCCCTTTTCGATCAGGGCTTCGGCAAAGTCATACAACGCCTGGAAATAATCCGAAGCCCAGCGGACGGAACCATTCCATTCGAATCCCAGCCAATGCACATCTTCCTGGATGGCCAGCGCGAATTCCTCGCTTTCCTTCTCCGGATTGGTGTCATCGAAGCGCAGATTGCAGGCGCCAGCGAAATCTTTCGCCAGACCAAAATTCAGGCAAATCGACTTCGCATGTCCGATATGCAGGTAACCATTGGGCTCTGGCGGAAATCGCGTCACGATGCCGAGATGCTTGCCGCTGGCGAGATCGGCCTCAATGATGGAACGGATGAAATGCTGCACCGGCGCGTTGGAAACTGTGGCTTGGTCGTTCATGGCACGGAAGGTCGATCGAGAAAGAGAAAGAAGCGAGAAAAAACGAGCGGCTGGGCTGAAACAGACGAGTTATGAGGTGAGTGAGAAGGTCAGTGAATATTTTGAGTTGCGCCGCACGAAGGCTAGAATTCGCCGGTCCCGGCACTTCTGCCACGAACCTACGCAAAACGCCGAAAAGAATAGCACACATGATTATTAGCCGTTTCTCCCTCGCCCTCCTCGCTGCGCTTATACCCGCGCTCGCTTATCCCACCCTCGCTGATGCCGCGGTTTCCAGTGTGCAAGAAGCCAACCAGGCATTCCGGCAAGGCAACAACAAAGTCGCCCTGGATAGGGTGGACAGTTTCCTGACTGCCAACCCGAAGGATGCCCAGGGTCGTTTTCTGAAGGGTCTGGTGTTGACTGAAATGAATCGCTTTTCGGATGCGATCAAGATTTTCTCCGGGCTGACCGAAGACTTCCCCGAACTGCCAGAGCCGTATAACAACCTTGCCGTTCTTTATGCCGCGCAAGCCGATTACGAACGCGCCAAGAACAGCCTGGAAATGGCAATAAGGACACACCCGAGCTATGCCACCGCGCATGAAAATCTGGGTGACATCTACGCCAAGATGGCTTCTCAAGCCTATGACAAGGCGATGCAGCTCGACAAATCGAACATCTCCGCGCAAACCAAGCTGGCCTTGATTCGCGACCTGTTCAGCCCGACGCCTCGCGCGCAGGAACCGATCAAGGTCGCCGAAGTTGGCAAAGGCAAGCAAAAGCCCGCAGCCAAGCCGGCAGCCGAAGAAAGCGCCGCCGCAGAAAGCAAACCGGAAGAAAAAGCCGGCGCCGTTGCCACCGCCAAACAGGGCAAGGAAGCGGGCAAGGAACCGACCAAACCAGCGACTGAAGCGATTGATCCGAAGGCGCAGGTCGAACGCACTTTGCGCGCCTGGGCCGCTGCCTGGAGTGCACGCGATGCAGATGCCTACTTGAGCTTCTACAGCACCGAGTTCAAGACGCCCGGCAAGCAGGAATTTGCCGCCTGGTCGGAAGAACGCAAAGCCAGGGTCACCCGGCCCGAGTTCATAAAAGTGAGCATTGACCGGTTGAAGATCAGCCTCAAAGGAAACACCGCCCAGGCTAGTTTTACCCAGCAATATGAATCGAATATCGTCAAGGACTCCGGCAAAAAGACCATGCAACTGGTACGTGAAGGCAGCAACTGGAAAATTCTCGACGAGCGATGAAAACCGCATTTAACCGCCTGCTGCATCGAATCAGGAATATTGCCCAATCGATTGTCAAATCGGTTGTCTTATCGACTGCGGGCGCTGCGATTATTGTCCTGGCGACCTCCCCGGCCAGCCTGCTTTCGGCAAATGACACGGTTCCGAGCGCGCCGATCCGGCTCGCCGCCGCCGACACCAGCCGCCTGCTGCCCCTGACCAGCATTGTCTCGCCCGACGCACTGATCTCGAAAGCGCTGCAAGACATCCGCGCCAGTCGCATGGACGATGCGCTAAGAGAAGTGAATCGCGCCATCGCCTTGCGACCGGACTTCAAACTGGCGCATCTGATTCGTGGCGACCTGTTGACCGCCCGCATGCGGCCGCTGGCTGGCCTGGGTGCTGCATCGAAAGGCCCCAGCGCATCGCTCGACGACCTGCGGGACGAAGCCCGGGTACGTCTGCTGCGTTACATCGACCAACCCGCTGCCGATTTATTGCCGCGCCAGATTCTCCAGCTTGCGCCTCACCAGAAATACGCCCTGCTTGCAGATACTTCGCGTGCACGGTTGTATCTGTTCGAGAACATCGATGGCGTGCCGCGACTGAAATCCGATTTCTATATGACGATCGGCAAGAACGGCACCGACAAACGGGTTGAAGGCGACAAGCGGACGCCGATGGGGGTTTATCAGATTATCGAGCAATTGCCGCGTGCCGGACTGGCTGACCTCTACGGGGATGGCGCCTATCCGCTTAACTACCCGAATGAGTGGGATCGGATGCAAGGCCACGGCGGCCATGGCATCTGGTTGCATGGCGTGCCATCCAACACCTACAGCCGCCCTCCCCGCTCCAGCGATGGCTGCGTGGTGGTCGCCAATCCCGATCTGAAAGAACTATCGCGCTGGATCAAGGTGGGCTCAACGCCGGTAATCATCGCGGAGCGCACCGACTGGATTAGCCAGGAGGAGTGGGAACAAAGCCGCGACGACCTGCTGGCCCAACTGAATCGCTGGAAAAATGATTGGGAAACGCGTGATCCGGATCGTTTCCTGCTGCACTACAGCAGCAACATGACCAGCGGCAAAGGTGCCGGCTGGGCGAAAGACAAGCGCCGGAACATCCTGGACAAGGAATGGATACGCATCAACCTGAGCGATATCAGTCTCTTCCTTTATGGCAGCGGTGACATGGCCTATGCCGAATTCACCCAGAGCTACAGCAGCAACACTTTATCCAGCGTGTCCAGCAAACGTCTGTATTGGCAAAAGCAACAAGGCGCTTGGCGTGTCGCCCTGGAAAGAGCGCAGGACATCCCCATCTCCAACAAACTTGCAAAGCGTTAACCAGACATGATGAATTCATCTCGCCGTAATCTGTTGTTGCTCGCATTGCTCGCCCCTTGGGCCGGTCTCGCCAACGCCGCCACCAACAAACCCGCAAACACCCCCGCCAAACGAAAGGTCAAAATGGTCACCCTGCACACCAACTTCGGTCCCATCACGCTTGAACTCGATGCCAAAGCCGCACCGGAAACCGTCGCCAACTTTATTCAGTACGCCAAGGATGGTCACTATGACGGTACGATTTTCCACCGCGTCATTGATGGATTCATGATTCAGGGTGGCGGCTTCACCGCCGACATGGACCAGAAACCGACACGCGCATCGATCCAGAACGAAGCCCAGAACGGCCTCAAGAACGTCGCCTACAGCGTCGCCATGGCGCGCACGCCAGACCCGCATTCCGCCAGCAGCCAGTTCTTCATCAACATCGCCGACAACGCCTTCCTGGATTTCCGCGCCGCCAATTCACAAGGCTACGGCTACTGCGTGTTCGGCAAAGTGACCGAAGGCCAGGATGTGGTCGATCGGATTCGCAAGGTACGCACCGGTTCCAAGGCCGGCCATCAGGATGTGCCGGTTGAAAGCGTCATCATCGAACGCGCCGAAGTCACTGAAGGCTGACCCTGGACGCTGCGCCACACAGCGCCATGTCCAACCCTACCGGTTCACTTTTCATCTCTGATCTGCACCTGACGCCGGAGCGACCGCTACCGGTGCAGTTGTTCCAGCGGTTCATCATCGAAGTCGCCCAGAATGCGCAATCGCTCTACATTCTGGGCGATTTTTTTGAAGCCTGGGTCGGTGATGACAACCTGGCCGAAGCATTCAATCAGGATATTGCCACTGCCCTGAATTCCCTTGCAGCGCAGGGGGTGAAAGTGTTTTTCCTGGCCGGCAATCGGGACTTTCTGGTTGGCCCCGCTTTTGCCAAAGCCGCCGGGCTGACGCTGCTGCCAGATCCAACGCAAATCGATTTGTACGGCATCGCGACCCTGCTTGCCCACGGCGATCAATTCTGCACCGACGACGACACCTATCAGGCGTTTCGTCGGCAAGTCCGCGACCCCGCCTGGCAACAGCAGTTTCTCGCCCAACCCCTGCCCCAGCGTCTGGCCCTGGCCGCCGCCCTGCGCGAACGCAGCGAACACGCCAAAGCCGGCAAGAAACCGGAAATCATGGATGTCAACGCCGCAGCCATTCGTACGGCGGCAGAAATCTATCCGGTCAGCCGCATCATTCACGGCCACACGCATCGTCCCGCACGCCACGAAATCACCCTGAATGGCAAAACGGTGGAACGCTGGGTCTTGCCGGACTGGTATGAAACCGGAGGCTACTTAGCCTGCGATGAACGCGGCTGCCGCCTGCTTTCCTTTGCCTGATCCGGCACACCAATCAGCACTTGCCTGAACTGCTTCGGCAATTCGAACAGTTGCGGCCTTGGCGGCAGATATTGATGCGCCAGATAGACCCGGCTGCGGCCATCCCAGTAGCGAATCGCCAACGGCAAGCCGCGTCGATATTCGATACCCGCCCTTTCCACATCGACCGCAAGGGCGCAAGGCTGGCGCTCTGTTTCCGGTAACGCCTGCCAAAGCCTGGCCTGATTCGAAGCCAGGGTTTGCCGAAACTCAGCCAGCAATTGCGCCTGCCAGGCAAGCATCGGGGCGGATTTGAACTCAACGCACAAGGTCTGATTCAACCTGAGCTGGGTCAGCAGGTTCTGTTCGCTCGGCATTTCATCCTGGATCAGCTTCCAGTCCTTCGGCCAGCTTGTCTGCCGATGCTCTTGTCCAGGTTTTGACCCGAGTTTTGGCTCAAGCGACC
>CAZUSF010000044.1:0-3701 GCA_964623355.1 uncultured Thiobacillus sp.
GAGCGGTGGATTCATAACCCACAGGTCGGCGGTTCGATTCCGCCCATCACCACCACATCCCCTTGCCTATCCCAGCATGACCCGCAAAGTATTCATCCGCACCTTTGGTTGCCAGATGAACGAGTACGACTCTGACAAGATGGCAGACGTACTGGCGTTGTCGGGCGATGACGGCGAAGGCTATGAGCAGACCGACAAGGCGGAAGAGGCCGATGTCATTCTGTTCAATACCTGTTCCGTGCGTGAGAAAGCCCAGGAAAAAGTCTTTACCGACCTGGGTATGGTGCGGCATCTGAAGCAGAAGAATCCGAATCTGATCATTGGTGTCGGCGGTTGCGTCGCCAGCCAGGAAGGCGCCGCCATCGTCCAGCGCGCGCCTTATGTCGATATCGTGTTTGGGCCGCAGACTTTGCATCGCTTGCCGCAGATGATGGAAAAGCGGCGCGCTTCCGGCCGCCCCCAGGTTGATATCTCGTTCCCGGAAATCGAAAAGTTCGATCACCTGCCGCCGGCGCGAGTCGAGGGCGCCACGGCTTTCGTCTCGATCATGGAAGGCTGCAGCAAGTACTGCACCTTCTGCGTCGTGCCTTACACGCGTGGCGAGGAAGTCTCGCGACCACTGGATGATGTGCTGACCGAAGTTGCAGGTCTGGCGGCCCAGGGCGTGAAGGAAGTCTCGTTGCTTGGCCAGAATGTGAATGCCTATCGCGGCGCCATGCATGACGGCGAGATTGCCGATTTCGCGCTGTTGCTGGAACTGGTATCCGAGATTCCCGGTATCGAGCGCATGCGCTATACCACGTCGCATCCGCGTGAATTCACCCAGCGTTTGATCGACGTGCATGCGCGCTTGCCGAAGCTGGTGTCGCATCTGCATCTGCCGGTGCAGTCCGGGTCCGACCGGGTGCTGGCGGCGATGAAGCGGGGTTATTCGGCGCTGGAATACAAATCCATCGTGCGCAAACTGAAAGCGGTGAAGCCGAATATCTGTCTGGCGAGCGATTTCATCGTCGGCTTCCCGGGCGAGACGGAAGACGATTTCGAGGCCACGATGAAATTGATCGACGATGTCGGCTTTGATTTCTCGTTCAGCTTTATCTACAGCGCGCGTCCCGGCACGCCGGCAGCGAGCATGGTTGACGACACGCCGCAGGAAGTGAAATTGCAGCGTCTGTATCGCCTGCAGGCACGGCTTAACGAACTGGGTGCGGCGATCAGCGCCGGCATGGTCGGCAGCGTGCAGAAAGTGCTGGTCGAAAAGCCGTCCAAGAAAGATGCCAGTGAACTGGCCGGCCGCACCGACAACAATCGCATTGTCAATTTTGCCGGCCCGGCACGCTTGATCGGTCAGATGGTGGATGTCCGCATCACGCAGGCCATGCCCCACAGCCTGCGCGGTGAGGTCGTCATTGCCGGTTGACCAGACTAAGCTGATGGAACTGGTCTCTTTCGTCCCCGTCGATAACGCCCGTCTGGCCAATTTGTGTGGTGTGCTGGACGAAAACCTGCGCCAGATTGAAACCGCCCTGAATGTGATGATCGCGCGGCGCGGCGAGGTGTTTCAGGTCGATGGCGAGAAAGCAAAGCAGGCGGTGAAGCTATTGCAGGATTTCTACCAGCGTGCGCGCAATCCGCTCGATATCGACGAGGTTCAGCTGGCGCTGGTCGAATCCGAGCACAAGTCCGCGCTGGCGGGCCAGGAAAGCGAAATGCCGGTTCTGATGACGCGGCGGTCGGGGTTGCATGGCCGTACCGAGCGGCAGAATCAGTACATCCGCCAGATGCAGGAGTTCGATATCACCTTCGGCATCGGCCCGGCCGGCACCGGCAAGACTTATCTCGCGGTGGCCGGCGCGGTGGACGCGCTGGAACGCGATCTGGTCAAGCGTATCGTGCTGGTGCGGCCAGCGGTGGAAGCCGGCGAACGGCTGGGTTTCCTGCCCGGGGATCTGGTGCAGAAGGTCGATCCGTATTTGCGCCCACTGTATGACGCGTTGTATGACTTGATGGGTTTCGACAAGGTGACGCGCGCATTCGAGCGGCAGATCATCGAGATCGCGCCGCTGGCGTTCATGCGCGGCCGCACGCTGAATCATGCGTTCATCATCCTGGATGAAGCGCAGAACACGACGCCGGAGCAGATGAAAATGTTCCTCACCCGGATTGGTTTCGGTTCGCGCGCGGTGGTCACCGGCGATGTGACCCAGATCGATCTGCAGCGCGGCCAGAAATGCGGCCTGATCGAGGCGCGCGAGGTGTTGAAGGAAGTGCGCGGCATTGCCTTCACCGAATTCCGCAATGACGATGTCGTGCGGCATCCTTTGGTTGCCCGCATTGTCGATGCTTATGACGCGTTCTATGTCCGATCCAAAGCTTGATCTGAATCTTCAGTTCGCGGTCAAGAAGTCCAAACGCCCGCGCCGGTCGAGTTTTCGACGCTGGGCGAAAGCCGCGCTGATGCTGGATGCCGAGGTGGCATTGCGCGTCGTCGATGAGGCGGAAGGCCGCACACTCAACCGCGACTATCGCGGCAAGGACTATGCCACCAACGTGCTGACCTTCGCCTATGGTGCCGCAACCGAGAACGGTCGGTTGTCCGGCGACATCGTGATCTGCGCGCCGGTGGTGGCGCGCGAGGCGGCGGAGCAGGGCATCACCCTGGATGCCCATTTCGCGCATCTGACCGTGCATGGCATGTTGCATTTGCAAGGCTATGATCATGAGACGAATGCGGAAGCCGTAACCATGGAATCAATTGAAAGCTTTATCATGCGGCGACTGGGGTATTCCGACCCTTATGACGCCCCCGCAGCAGATGACTAAACCAATGGACGATAGCCACTTACCCCGACCCAGTTTCCTCGAACGTCTGACTTCCTGGCTCTCACGCGAGCCGGACAACCGCGAGGAGTTGCTCGAACTTCTGCACGCGGCTTACGAAAACAACCTGCTCGATGCCGATGCGCTGGCGATGATCGAGGGTGTCATGCAGGTGTCCGAAATGCAGGTGCGCGAAATCATGATTCCGCGCGCGCAAATGGTCGTGGTGGACATCAACGAACCGCGCGAAGTCCTTTTGCCTTATGTGATCGAAACGGCGCACTCGCGTTTTCCGGCCGTCGATGGCGAGCGTGACAACGTGATCGGCATCCTGTTGGCGAAGGATCTGCTGCGCATGTTCAGCGAGGAGGATGTCAATCTGCGCGATCAGTTGCGGCCGGCCATCTTCATTCCGGAATCGAAACGGCTCAACGTGCTGTTGAAGGAATTCCGCGCGTCGCGCAATCACATTGCCATCGTCGTCGATGAATATGGTGGCGTCGCTGGTCTGGTGACCATCGAGGACGTGCTGGAGCAGATTGTTGGCGACATCGAGGATGAATACGATTACGACGAGGATGAAGACAATATCCTGACCGAAGATGGCGATGACGAACATGGCGTTGCCTGGCGGGTCAAGGCGCAGACCGAGATTGGCGATCTGAATCAGGCGCTTGGCGCCAGCTTTGCCGATGATGAGTTCGATACCGTGGGCGGTCTGGTGACGCATGCCTTCGGACGCGTGCCGAAACGCGGCGATAGCATCGAAATCGGGGCTTTCCGCTTTCAAGTGTTGCGTGCCGACAGCCGCCGCCTGCATACCTTGCACGTCGAGCGACTGCAACAGGCCAGTCTGCTCAACCTGGCTTGAGCTAGTGTGG
>CAZUSF010000044.1:3801-5060 GCA_964623355.1 uncultured Thiobacillus sp.
ACTAGGATGACCGATGACGACCTGGACCGAATTCCTGACTAGCCAGGGGGCCGCGTTTGCCGATGCCACTGTGGCTGACTTTGGTGACGCCACCGCTGAACTTGCCGCAGCAGCTGAGCAAACGGTAATCGCCGACCTGTCCCAGTTTGGCTTGATCGGTTTGTCCGGAGAAGAGGCGCAAACCTTTCTGCATGGCCAGATCACCAACGATCTGCGCGGCTTGACCGATCAGGCCGCGGTGTTTGCCGGTTATCTCTCCGCCAAGGGCCGCATGCTGGCGAATTTCCTGGTGATGAAGCGGGGTGATGATGTCCTGGTCATGTTGCCCGCTTCGTTGCGCGAACCGATCCAGAAGCGTTTGTCGATGTTCATCCTGCGCAGCAAGGTGAAAGCGCGTGATGCCGGCGCGGAATGGGTGCGTCTCGGGGTGAATGGCCCGAACGCCAGTCAGGCGTTGAAGGAGGCCCTGGGCTACGAACTGCCTGGCAGCCTGATGGGCATGAAGCATGGTGACCAGACATTCGTCCTGCGCCTGGGCGATCAACGTTTTGATGTTTTTGTGCAACCCGAGGCGGCGCCGTCAATCTGGCAAAAATTGGCCGTCCAGTGTCGGCCGGTTGGCGCGCCGGCCTGGGATTGGCTGATGGTGCAAAGCGGAGTGCCGATGGTGTTGCCGCAAACGCAGGATCATTTCGTGCCGCAGATGGCGAATATGGAATTGCTCGGCGGCGTCAGCTTCAACAAGGGATGCTATCCCGGCCAGGAAATCGTCGCGCGCAGTCAGTATCTGGGCAAGGTAAAACGGCGTCTGTTTCTGGCGCATATCGATGCGGCTGCTGCTGCCGGTGACGAATTGTTCAGCAGCGAACTGCAGGATCAGGCCGCTGGTCACATCGCCAATGCCGCGCCCGCTCCGGGCGGCGGTTTCGACGTCCTGGCGGTGGTGCACAACAGTTGCGTCGAAGCCGGAGATGTCCGCTTGAAAGCGCGCGATGGCGCGCCGCTGGTGTTCCGGCCATTGCCCTATCCGGTGGCCTGATTTGCTCAGTTATTTCGTCTGGTATCGGGTCAATCAGGCGGATTCCGATACTGAAACCGCCATCCGCAGCATGATCTCCCGCCTGTCCTGCAGGTCAGGTGTCAGCGGCCGTTTGATGAAGAAACGCGATGAACCCCGTTTGTGGATGGAGACTTATGCCGACGTCACCGATGCGCCGCGTTTCGAGTATCTGTTGCGGCAAGCGGTGGATGAATATGAC
>CAZUSF010000044.1:5160-12067 GCA_964623355.1 uncultured Thiobacillus sp.
ATTCTCAGAAAGCACAAGGCCCGCTTCCATAACTGGAAGCGGGCCTTGTTCAGTTACCGCAATACAGCTTGAACGAAGCGTTTAGCCGAACGGCTTCGGTTTCGGCGTGTCGTTGGTGGAAGGCGGCAGGATCGGCATCAGGAAGGTGGGTTGCTTGCCGGTCAGCGTCTTCAGGAAGGCGACGATCTTGGCGATTTCGTCATCGGTATAGGTGCGACCAAGTTGCAGTTTGCCCATGATGTCGACGGCTTTTTCCAGCGTGTCAGCTTCGCCGTCATGGAAGTACGGGTAGGTCAATTCGACGTTGCGCAGCGTCGGCACCTTGAACTTCATGCGGTCGGCATCGGCACCGGTCAAACCGCCAACGCCTTGGGCCTTGTTCGGGGTGTCGTACTTGGCGACCAGACCCATTTTCTGGAACGAATTGCCGCCGGCAGCCGGACCATAATGGCAGGCAGTACAGCCGCTGTCCTTGAACAGTTTGTAGCCTTCCTGCTCTTGTTTGGTCAGTGCATTCTTTTGACCCTTCAACCACTTGTCAAAACGGGAATGCGGTGTGGTCAAGGTCTCTTCAAAGGCGGCGATGGCATCCGTGACCATGTCGATGTTCACTTCATTCTTGCCAAACACGCTCTTGAACTCGGCCTTGTAGGCGGGGATAGAACTCAGTACATCGACCGCCAATTCATGCGTGAACGCCATTTCGCCCGGATTGGCGATCGGGCCGCCGGCCTGCTCTTTCAGATCCTTGGCGCGACCGTCCCAGAACTGGGCCAGGTTCATGCTGGAATTAAGCACGGTGGGAGAGTTGATCGGACCTTGCTGCCAGTTGTGACCAATCGAGGTCTTCAGATTGTCCGAACCGCCCATGGACAGGTTGTGGCAGGAATTGCAGGAAATGAAGCCTGACTTGGACAGGCGCGGATCGAAAAACAGCTTTTTTCCCAACTCGACCATGGCCGGGTTCTTTGGCTTGAATACGGGGATGGCTTCGATCGGCTCGGCGGACAAGGCGACGGAAGGGGCGGCCAGAGTCATCAGGGCAACAACGAGAGTGCGCAATTTCATGTGGAACTCCTTCTGGGGTGGTGGAAGTGTGCGATTAAAACCGGGGTACTGATCATGCGATGCCAGCTTGGTTATGATCTCGATTTAAATCAGATACAAGTATCTTGATAACACTTGATTGTGGTCAAGCATTTTTGTTAATAATTGTTCTTGGCTTGCCAAAAAGGCATACAGAAGTATTTAAAAACAATTGATTACGAAGTAGTTGACACGTATTCTCATTAGCAACGAGAATCTAATCGTTCACTTCGGAGATATCGAAATGTATGTTTGCGTGTGTCAGGCAGTGACCGAACGACAGGTTCGAGAAGCGGTTGCACAAGGTGTTTCCTCCATGCGCGGCTTGCGCGAAGAGCTTGGTGTGGCCTCTGAATGCGGCCGCTGCGCCCGCTGCGCGCATGGCATCCTGAAGGAATGCAAGAACTGCCCACGGCAGGAAGATGCGCTGGCTTGCGCCGCCTGATTCACCGACAATCCGGCCTCGGCCCGCCCATTAGCCAGTCGCTGTCTGCAAGCCAACGGCCCGCCGGAACGAACCCCTATCCCCTTACTTATCGGAGCGTTCCATGAAAGGCGACAAGAAAGTCATTCAGTACCTGAACAAGGCACTCACCATTGAGCTCACCGCGATCAACCAGTATTTCCTGCATGCGCGCATGTACAAGAACTGGGGTCTGGCGTCACTCGGCAAGCATGAGTTCGATGAATCCATCGAAGAAATGCACCACGCTGACAAGCTGATCGAGCGCATCCTGTTTCTTGACGGCCTGCCCAATCTGCAGGACCTGGGCAAGTTGATGATCGGCGAGAACGTGCCGGAATGCCTGGCCTGCGATCTCAAGCTGGAACACAACGGCCACGCGCTTTACACGGAAGCCATCCACTACTGCGAATCGGTGAAGGATTACGTCTCGCGGGAAATTCTGCAAAGCATCCAGAACGACACCGAGGAACACATCGACTATCTGGAGACCCAGATCAGCCTGGTCGAACAACTCGGCCTGCAGAACTACCTGCAAACGGCGATGGGGCCGATCGCAAGTTGATCAAGCCGGCGGTTGGCAGCTTACAAGCGTCAACCGCCCGATTTCTCCAGCAAGCCCAATTTCTCGAAACACAGATACAGCTCGCGACTCGCCCATGCGTCGGTGGCGGCGTAGCCGATTTGGGTCGGGGTCAATTGTGGCTTTGACCAGTTGGTTGTTTTCGCGCCCTTGGTCATCCGCCAGCCGAGAAACAGCGCGACCAGATTGCGCAATCCGGTTTGCGAATTGCCGTGTCGCTTGGCGATGTGGCCGAGATCAACCACAGCGGCGGCGTCGCACGGAAACAGACGCTTGAGTTGTCCGACATCACCGGCGATCGCGACGCCAGTCTTGATCAGACGCGGGTTGGACATCATTTCGATCAACTCGCGCGAGCAATCGAGTTGCTCCAGTTGCAACAGATACACCCGGTTAGCGGTGGCGATCTGGACCAGGCAGGGCAGATAGCTTTCGCCTTTCGTGAATGCCGGCCGGGTCTCGGTATCGAAGCCGAGCACACGCTCCACACGTATGTCTTGCATCGCTTCAGCCAACGCTTGCGGCGTATTCACCAGCCAGATTTCGCCGGTGTAACGGCGTACCGGCAGGGTGGCGATTTCCTCGCGGCTTATCGCGCGCCGAAACGCCTCGGGCAACAGCGATGTGTGGACGCGGGATTTTCTGACCGGCAACTCCGCTGGGCTGGCTATGGGTGGCGGCAACGTTCTGGCGAACAGCCAGGGCGCCAGCAACACGGTGAGCAGAACCAGCGGCCACAAACGCCCGGCGGCCAGGTTGTAGGCGGCCAGCAGTTCGGACATCGGATGGCCGACGATCAAATGAAACACGCCAAACTCGAATCCGACCGTCATCAGCGTCCAGCCCGCACCGATGGCCAGGGCCTGACCAGATGTCGGGCGCAGGCGGCGAACGAAGCCGAAAATGACGCCAACAAACAACAGACAGACAAAGACGGTGCCGATTTGATGTGCTACCAGCTCACCCAGGCGCGGCGTCAGCAGCCCTTCGCGCAACGCGCCGGAGGTGACGGCAATCGCCATGAAAGCGAACCAGACCAGGCTGGCGGAGATAAGCAGGCGTTTCATCTTTGCATTCAAGGATCAAGGTTAAAGCTTCAAGGATCAAGCGAAGGGCTGGCATCGTAGCGGTGAAACCGAATGAAAGCCGGCTTTCTAATGCGATATACCGGGTCGATCGCCTCAATTTAAGTTTGTCCAGGCCGATATCGTGGCTATCTGCTGTGATCTGCAACCAGAACCCTCCCCGTGAAAGCCGAATCCATCAAGCCCAGCATGCGCGAGCGTTTCATCAAAACCCCGCTTTGGTGGGCGGGTTTGCTGATTATTTTTGCCGCCGCCATCGCGACCTCGTTTCTCTGGAATGCCGCCAGCATCGACCGCCATGCGCATCAGATGGGCGAGTTGCGCGCTCGGTTGGTGTTCAACATGGTCCAGACCACGCGCTCCTGGATTGCCGGCCACGGCGGCGTGTTTGCGCCGGATTCGCCGGAACTGAGCAGTTTGCTGGTCCGTGAGGGCGAATTGCACATCCGCCTGTCCAGCCTGAAACCGATCAACCCGGCAAATGCGCCGACTGCCTGGGAGACCACTGTTCTGCGCCGCTTTGAAAGCGGCACGCGGGAGCTGGTGCAACAAGACGGCGCCGTGTTTCGCTACATGGCGGCTTTGGTGGTCACCGAGACTTGCATGCAGTGCCATGCCCAGCAGGGTTATCAGCTGGGCGATGTCCGCGGCGGCATCCAGATTTCGCAGCCTTCGGAACGCGTGTTCGAGATGGTGGCGCCGCAGCACCGCACCAATCTGATCGTCCATGCTTCCGCCTTCGTGGTCATCATGTTGCTGCTCGGAACCAGCCTGGCCACGATCCGCCAACATGTCCTGCAACTCGAACGCGAGCGCGATCAGCGGCGCAAGACCGCTGAATTGCTGGCGGACAAGGTGGCTGAGCTGGAGACCGCGCAGAATGAACTGGTGCAAAGTGAAAAGATGGCATCACTTGGCCGTATGGTGGCCGGCTTCGCGCATGAAGTGAATACGCCGGTTGGCGTCGCGGTGGGCGCGGTTTCGCACACGCTGGAAAGCCTGATGCAGACGGAACATCTGCTGGATCAGGAGGAAGTTTCGGAAACCGAATTGCGCGCCGGTTTTGCCACACTGCGCGAGGCGTCCAGCCTGGCCTTGTCCAATCTGCAACGCGCCGCCGACATGGTGGCCAGTTTCAAACGCACCTCGGTCGATCAGACTTCCGGCCAGGAGCGCGACTTCGCGGTGGCTGAGTTGATCGACGACGTGTTTCGCGGCATGCGCAACAATTTCAAGCGCACTTCGATCGAACTTGTCGCCGACTGCCCGCCAATGCCGATGTTGCACGGCCTGGCGGGAGCGCTGGTGCAAGTGCTGAACAATCTGCTGATGAACAGCTACCTGCATGCGTTCGAAGAGGGCGCCCGAGCTGGCTCGATCCGGATCGTCGCGCGGATAGAGGCGGCGGATCAACTGACGATTGACTACATTGATAATGGCGTCGGAATGGACGCCGCGACATTGGCACGGCTGTTCGAGCCATTTTTCACCACCCGGCGCGGCAAGGGGGGCAGCGGGCTCGGCATGTATATCGTTTACAACCTGGTTACCCAGGTGTTGCATGGCAGTCTGCAGTGCGAAAGCCAGCCCGGCCAGGGCATGCATTGCCATATTCAGTTCCCGATCAAGCACTCGAAGCAGCTTGGGATCAATCTTGATGAACAGACAGGGGAAGGCAGATGAAACTGATCCGCAAGTCCAGCGCTGAAGCGGTCGCGCCGGCATCGGGCGCGTTGGTGAATAAAAGTCGCCTGGCGCCCTGGAAAATTCTGGTGGTGGATGACGAACCCGATGTCCACATGCTGACTCGCCTCAATTTACGTGAATTCAGTTTTGCGAATCGGCCATTGGAGATTCTTTCCGCGAATTCCGCCGCCGAGGCGAAGCAGGTTCTTGCCGCAGAAAACGATATCGCCGTCGCCCTGGTCGATGTCGTGATGGAAACCGACGATGCTGGTCTGTTGCTGGTGAGTTACCTGCGTAATGAACTGAAGAACAGCCTGATCCGGGTGATTATTCGAACCGGCCAGCCTGGTGTGGCGCCGGAACGCTTCGTCATCGACAACTTCGATATCGACGATTACAAGGACAAGACCGAACTCACGGTGCAAAAGCTGTACACGGCGGTGCGTTCGGCGTTGAAGTCCTACCGCGATCTGAAGTCGATCGAACTCAACCGTATCGGCCTGGAAAACATTCTGGCCGCGACGCCGGACCTGTTCCGGATGCAGTCGGAAACATTGGAAGAATTCTTTCGTGGCGTACTGAAGCAGATCATCGCGTTGTGCAATCTCGGCACCTCCAGCTTGATCACCACGGTGGATGGTTTCGTCACCACGTTTGAAGAAAACGAGATTCGGGTGCAGGCCGGCACTGGCGACCTCGCCCAGGCAAAGAACAACGCCCGCTTCGATGCCGTGCTGAGCATGTGTTCCGAGGTGGTGCTGAACCATGTCACACCGCCGCAATTGCGTCAGGAATCGGTGGTAGTGCCATTGGTCGCGAATGACCAGCCACTCGGCTTCATCTACCTTGAGAGCGAGTTTCCGATCAGCGAACTCGACCGCAACCTGATCATGATTTTCGCCAACCAGTGCGCCGCCGCGCTGCAAAACCTGCGGCTGCACATCAGCCTGGAAGAATCCTACAAACATGCCATCGACATGCTGGCGCTGGTGGCCGAGTACAAGGACAGCACGACCGGCTCGCACATCAACCGAATAGCCGGCTACAGCCGCTTGTTGGCGATGGAAATGGGGATGTCGGAAGAGGTGGCGGAGAAAATCGGCATGGCCAGCCGTCTGCACGATGTCGGTAAAGTGGCGATCCCCGATAGCGTGCTGTGCAAGCCCGGCCCGCTGACCGAAGAGGAATTCGAGCTGATCAAAAGACACACCGAGATCGGTGCCGCCATTCTGGACGGCGATCCCGCCATGGCATTGGCACAGGAAATCGCACTCAACCATCACGAACGTTACGGCGGTGGCGGTTACCCGAAGGGGATCCAGGCCGAGCAACTGCCGCTCAGCAGCCGCATCGTCTCGGTGGTCGATGTGTTCGATGCGCTGGTCAGCCGGCGCCCCTACAAGACCGGTTGGTCGGTGGAACGCGCGCTGGAGGAATTGCGCAATGAAGCGGGCAAGCGCTTCGACCCGCGCGCGGTAGCCGGGCTGGAACAGTTGTATCGGCGTGGTGCGCTGGAAGAACTGCTAGCTCGCTGTGCGCAGGACTCAAACAGCGAAGCCGGTTGAGTCCGGGGTCAGAGGGCCAACCGGGCTAACCAGACTAACCCGCTATCGGCGATGTTCCCGCTGTGTCGAGCAAGGTGATCCAGTGCACCACCGGCACGGCGCTGGCTGCGGCGAGGTGGGTCTGGCAGCCGATGTTGGCGCTGGCGATCAGTTCGGGTCCGCGGGCTTGCAGATTGGACAATTTGCGCGCCCGCAACTGACCGGAGAGTTCCGGTTGCAGCACCGAATACGTACCGGCTGAGCCGCAGCAGAGATGTGATTCATCGACCGGCAGCAGTTCGAAGCCGGCGCGGGTGAGGATGCTTTCGATCACGCCGCGCACCTTTTGCCCGTGTTGCAGGCTGCACGGCGGATGGAAGGCGATGCGTTTCGGTGCGGCGGGTTTCAGGGTGGAGGGTTTAAGAGCTGATAAATCTTCATCGCGCAACACTTCTGAAAG
>CAZUSF010000045.1:0-12065 GCA_964623355.1 uncultured Thiobacillus sp.
CGCGCCAGCAAATGGAAGAACCAGCCATGAAAGGTGGTGATCATCGGGCCGGGGCGGGCGTTGAGCACTTTGTCTAGCAAGCCGCGCGCGGCCGGCAGCGCGCGTACCGCTTGCGCCGGTGAGTAGCCGCGCTGGATCAGGAACTCGATGGCTTCCGCTTGCGGCGCCAGCGCCAACTCGGTTAGCCAGGCGTCGAGGCGGGCGCGCATTTCAGCCGCGGCCTTGCGGGTAAAGGTGATCGCCAGCAGTTCGGAAGGCGACGCGCCGGCGAGCAATAGCCGCAACATGCGCGAGACCAGCAGCCAGGTCTTGCCGCTGCCGGCGCAGGCTTCGACGACCGCACTTGCGGTGGGATCGAGGGCGGGAAGAAGTGGGTTTTCGGACATGGCGGCAGATGCTACACGCAGCAAGAACGGCTTCAATGACGTCATGCCGGATGTTTTTCCAGGTTGGCTGAGCGAAATATGTACCGACTGTCTAAAGAGATTCTGCTTTGCGCCGATATGTGCGGGTCTGTGTGCCAGTCATTGATTGGGTGACAGTGATGATTGCGTCAGTAATAGATGATCAAGACGGATGGAGTTAAGTATGCAAATAGCAACCGATATATCAGGTAGCAGGGCGGTTTTGAATTTGAATGGTCGCTTCGACTTCCATTCTCATCGCGATTTTCGCTCGGCTTATGAAGCCGTGCTGGAGGTCGCCGAGGTGCGTGATTTCGAGATCAATTTCAGGCAGGTCGATTACCTCGACAGCTCGGCGCTCGGCATGTTGCTGCTGCTGCGAGAAAAGGCTGAGGCCGCAGGAAAGAATGTGGCGCTGGTTGGCTTGCAGGGCATGGTGAAGCAGGTGCTGGAAATCGCCAATTTCGGAAAATTGTTCACCGTTCGCGACTGATCAATGGTTCCGCCAACCTCCGGGCAAGTTTTGTCGAGTTTGAAACCCGACTCGCTCAGCATTGATCACCTGAAGATTCTGATTGCCGACGACACGCCGACCAACGTCAAGCAGTTGCAGGTGGTGGCAGAGAAGATGGGGCATCAGACGGTGGTTGCTGTCGATGGCCTGAGCGCAATCGAGCTTTTCCAGTCGGAAGCGCCGGATCTGGTGTTCATGGACATCATGATGCCGGGTATGGATGGCATCACGGCGGTGAAACAGATTCGCGCCCTGCCCGCCGAAAAGTGGACGCCGATCATTTTCTATTCGGCGCTGGATCGGATGCAGGATCTGGTCAACGGGCTTGAGGCCGGTGGCGATGATTATCTGGCCAAGCCGGCATCGACCCAGTTGTTGAAAGCCAAGATCAACAGTTATGCCCGCCAGATCGCGCTGCAAGGCAAGGTGCGCGGCTATGCCGAGGAACTGGTGCGCTGGCGCGAAGAGTCGGAAGAACAGACCCGGCTTGGCGCCCACGTGATGGCGCAGTTGACCGATGCCGCCGGTCTGCGTGATCAGATGGTGCACAGTTTCAATCTGCCGGCCGAGACCTTCAGCGGTGATTTGCTCTGCGCCGCGCGCGCGCCGGGCGATGTGCTGAATGTGATGCTGGCCGATGCGGCGGGACACGGGTTGGCCGCCGCGCTGAGTGCCATGCCGTTGACGCAGGCGTTCTACAGCATGACGGCGAAGGGATTTCCGTTGACCTCCATCGTCGAGGAATTGAACCGCAAGCTGAAAGCGATTCTGCCGGCCGATCGGTTTGTCGCGGCGACGCTGGCTTCGATCGATGTGCGCAACCGGACCGTGGAAATCTGGAATGGCGGCAACCCGGATGCCTTCTTTTTGAGTACGCAGGGCGAGATTGTCATGCGCTGGCCTTCGCGGCATCCGCCGCTGGGCATCTTGCCGGACAAGCTGTTTTCCGGGGTTTCCGAGACCGTGGTGTTTCAGGAACCGGGTGATCTGGTGCTTAGTTCCGATGGTCTGACCGAAGCCGAGAACAAGGCCGGCGCCTGGCTGGGAATCGACGGCGTCATCAATCTGCTAGCCTGTGCCGAGGATACCGAAACCCGCTTCAAGTGCTTGCTGCAGGGCGTGGATGAGCATTTGCAGGGTGAGCCGGCGCGCGACGATGTGTCCTGTTTCATGGTGTCGGTTCCGATCGAACGGCGCCGGCAATTCCGCTTTACCGCGCCAAAGTTGATCAATCAGAGCCAGTTTGCCGAGTGGCGACTGGATCTGACTTACAGCGCCCAGGAGTTGCGCTACATCGATGTCGTTCCTGGCGTGCTCGGTCTGGTGACCCAGTTGCAGGCGCTGAAGGAACATCAGGGCGGCCTGTTCCTAGTGTTGTCCGAATTGTTCAACAACGCGCTGGATCATGGTTTGCTGGGTCTGGATTCCGCCACCAAGAGCTGGGTGGGCGGCTTTGAAATCTATATGCAGCAACGAATTGACCGCCTCGCCAAGCTGGCCGATGGGGCGATCTCGCTGTCGTTCCTGCTGCATCAGTTCGAGTCGCGAGCGGTGCTGGATATCAGCATTCAGGACAGCGGGCCCGGCTTCGATTTCAACAAACGCTTGACCGATGCATCCGCCCTGAGCGAAGCCAACGAACGGGTCTTCGGACGTGGCATCGCGCTGGTCAACAGCCTGTGCGAGCAGGTGGTCTATTCCGGTACCGGCAACAAGGTCTGGTGCCGCTATGTCGTATCCGATCTGGTGCTGGATGTCCCTGGCCCGGAGATTTCATGAATACTCGCGTAATGTTCGCGCAGCACCCGTAGGGCGGAAAAACCGGCGGCTTTTTGCCGGCGCCTTCCGCCGCATGATTCCAACTGTTCTGCATTCGGCGGAAGGCGCGATAAGGCCGCTTTTCCGCCCTACTTGGGCTGGTTGATTTTCCCTGTTCACTCGACAACGGCCGCCGTTACCCGATTGCGGCCGCCGTGCTTTGAGACGTACAAAGCCTCATCGGCCGCTTTCAACAACGCCTCTGCATCCATCAAGCACGGATATTGAGCGACGCCGGCGGAAAACGTGTTGCAGAAAGTCGATGCGCTGACGTGTTGTTCGATGGCTGCGAAGCTTTCGCGCAGGTTGTTGATGACGTTCACCGCGGTCTCGATCGGGGTGTCTGGCAAAGCCAGCGCGAATTCCTCGCCACCATAGCGGCCGATCACGTCGGCGCCACGCAGACGCTGTTTCAACAGGCGCGACATGTTCTTGATGACCCGGTCGCCAATCGGATGACCATAAGTGTCGTTGACGTTCTTGAAATGATCGATATCGATCATCGCGACCGACAACATCTTGTTCTAGCGTTTGGCGCGCGCAACTTCCGCGCGCAGCCGTTCCTTGTAACTGGTGTGGTTGAGCAGGCCGGTTAGGCTGTCGCGCACCATCAGGGCGCGCAGGGAACGGTAGCGAATCACACGGCTGCGCACTGCTGAAATCAGATGCTCGGGTTGAATCGGCTTGTGCAGGAATTCGTCGCCGCCCAGACTCATCGCCTCGCGCTGGCGGCCAATATCGCTTTCCGCCGATAGGAACACGATCGGGACGGACAGGTAGGCGTCCTGCTGGCGGATCACTTTGGCGATTTCCTGGCCGCTGGCACCAGGCATGTTCATGTCCAGCAGGATCAGTTCGGGCGGCTGGTCGTAAAGTGCTTCCAGACTCTTGAGCGGGTCGGTGATCACCTGGCAAACGAAACCGGCTTCGCTGAGATTGGCGGCATAGAAAGCCGCCAGCGAGGGCGAGTCATCGATGATCAGCACCTTGCCGGCTTCAGCCTAGGCCGGTGCAGTCAATCGATCCAACGTATCAAGCAGCGACGTGGTGTCGAGCGGGCGCGTGAAATAGGCAACGCAGCCCATGCGCACCGCGGACAGGCGCGCTCCGATGTCGCTTCGCTCCGACATGCACACCACTGGAATGTTTTGTGCCAGTTTGGTCAGTTCTTCCTTGTGCGCCGGCGATTGCTCGCAGGCCTGGTCGCAATCGACCAGGATGCCGGTCGGGATGGCTGCCGCGATCTGTTCGAAAAGTTGTTCCAGCGTGTCGATCAGTTGTGTTTCATATCCGTAATAGCCGATCTGACGCGCTGCTTCCTGTATGTCCTGACTTTGTCGCGGCCAGAGATAAAGTAGTTTGGTTTTGTGACCGGCTAAAGCATGTTCCATAGCGGATATCCTGATGAACTATATCAAGGGCTTATGTCGGCTTGGCGCGCGCCAAACTTGAGCGCCAAATTGAACAGGGCTTCATGGACAGCCCCAAGTGCAGGATGTCGCAAATGCCTCAACATGAAATTGCACCTTTTTCCATCATGCTGCGTTGCGACCCCTTGCCATATGTCCAATATGGCGGCGGGTTCGCGCCTCGCCTGGTGAAAAAATGCATCGATTTCATTGTGTCAATGCATTTGCGAGACACTGCACTAACTGTTGATCTGTTCGAGTAATTCCTGAATCCGCTCCGGGCGTCCGGCGCGCAGCAGTTTCTTCACTTGCGGCACCAGTTCGCCAATGTGGCTGCGCATGACTTGCTGTTTTACCGCCAGCACATGCGCCGGATGCATGGAAAAATCGGTCAGCCCCATGCCCAGCAACAGCCGGGTCAGGCGCGGGTCGCCGGCCATTTCGCCGCAGACCGAGACGGGTTTGTTCATTTTCAGACCGACTTTCAGGGTCAGGTCGATCAGGCTCAGCACCGCTGGGTGCAACGGGTCATACAAGTGGGCGACGGCGTCGTCGGTACGGTCGATCGCCAGCGTGTACTGGATCAGGTCGTTGGTGCCGAGGGAGAGGAAATCGAGCTTGCGGGCGAACCATTCGGCGGCCAGCGCGGCGGCGGGGACTTCAATCATGCCGCCGATCAGGGTTTCCTGATCGAACGGAATGTCTTCCACGCGCAGGCTGCCGCGCGCCGCGCCGATCAGGGTCAACGCCTGGTCGAGTTCGGTCAGGCTGGCCAGCATCGGCAACAGGATCTTGATCTTGCCGTAATGACTGGCGCGGTAAAGCGCGCGCACCTGGGTGATGAAAATCTGTGGCTCGGCAATGCACAAGCGGATGGCACGCAAGCCGAGTGCCGGATTGACGCTGGTGTCGTTCATCCAGCGCACCGATTTGTCGGCGCCGACATCGAGCGTGCGGATCACTACCGGCAGTCCGGCCATGCCTTCGGCTACCGTCCGATAGGCTTCGAACTGCTCTTCTTCGCCGGGCAGGTCGTCGCGGTTGAGGAATAAAAACTCGCTGCGGAAGAGGCCGATGCCGGCGGCGTTTTCATTGCGTGCCTGACTGATGTCGCTCGGCAGATCGATATTCGCGTTGAGCGCAATCTGGATGCCATCCAGCGTGGTGGACGGGCTGGATTTCAGCCGCCGCAGCTTTTTCTGTTCCAGCAGCCACTGGTTCCGGCGCAGCCGGTATTCGTCCAGGATGGCCGCGTCCGGGTTGATGATGACGACGCCGGCGACACCGTCGACGATCAGCCAGTCATCTTCCTGGATCAATGCGCGCGCATTGTGCAGCGCCATCACCGAGGGCAGGTTCAGGCTGCGCGCGAGAATCGCGGTGTGCGAGGTGGCGCCGCCAAGGTCGGTGATGAAGGCGGCGAACTTGTGGCGCTTGAACAGCACCATGTCTGACGGCGACAGGTCATGCGCGATCAGGATGCTTTCGCCTTCATTGACCGTTTTCAGCGGCGCATGGCCGGGATGCCCCATCAGCGTCTTGAGCACTTTGTCTGCGACCTGGCGCACGTCGTGCCGGCGTTCACGCAGGTAATCGTCTTCGATCGATTCGAACTGCGCGATCAGCGCTTCGGTCTGCTGCGCTAGCGCCCATTCGGCATTGCAGCCTTCTTCGCGGATGCGTTTTTTCGGCGCTTGCGAGAGCATCGAGTCGGACAGGATCAACGCGTGGACTTCGATGAACGCGGTCAATTCGGTGGGGGCGCCGCCAGGAATATGCTTTTGCAAGGCAAGCAATTCGGCATGCACGCTTTCCACCGCTTCAGTGAAACGTGCGACTTCCGCCTCGATATGTTCCGGCCGCAAGACATAGTGCGGCGCTTCCAGACGCGCGTGCGAATAGAGTTGGGCGCGCCCAATGGCATAGCCGCCGGAGACGCCGATGCCGTGCAGACTGAAGGTCATTCACCCTCCCCGAATTTGTCTTCGAAGAGGGCAATCAGGGCGTTCATCGCCGCCTCTTCATCGGCGCCGATGGTCTCGATCCTGATCTGTGAGCCCAGCGATGCGGCCAGCATCATGACGCCCATGATGCTTTTGCCGTTGATGCGGCGGCCGTTGCGGGTCAACCAGACTTCGCTCTTAAAGCGCACCGCGGTTTGCGTCAATTTGGCCGATGCGCGCGCATGCAGGCCGAGTTTGTTGGTGATTTGAATGTCGCGTTCAGCCATGGGTCTTCGGCATGGGTTTTTGGCCACATGTCGGCTCTGAATGAATATTGATGATGCCGGCCTGTCCGCCGGATACGGCTTTTTCCAGCAACTTGGCCATGCCCTGGTCGCGATAAGTCAGCGCTTTCAGCAGCATCGGCAAATTGACGCCGGCGATGGCTTCGACGTTGTTCGATGTGATCGCCTTGCACACGGTGTTGCAGGGCGTGGCGCCGTAAACATCGGTCAGTACCAGTACGCCGTCACCCTGATCGAGCTCGGCCAGTTTGGCGCTTGCCCGGTCAAGCATTTCTGCCGGTTCCACACAGGCGGACAGATCCAGGTTCTCCAGCGCTTCCGGGCGTTTGCCGAGAACATAGGTCGCGCACTGGATCAGGCTTTCGCCGAGATTGCCATGCGCGACGATGAGTAAAGCGATCATGTCGAAAGGGGAATGGGTGAACAGTGAGGCGGCATTCTACGCCGCCCCGGCAAGGCTGCGATGCTGCCTTGCAGCAATCACATATCCCTTTGATTGATAAGGTCGAATTTGTTTTGACACAACCCGAACGGTAGAATCGGGAACCCCCAAGTTATCGAGTTTTTCCATGTCTTCCCAGCGTATTCGCGAAATCCCCTACAACTACACTTCGTTCTCCGACCGCGAGATCATCATTCGCCTGCTCGGTGCCGAGGGCTGGCGGTTGGTGGAGGAATTGCGCGGTGAGCGCAAGACCGGTCGTTCGGCACGCATGCTGTTCGAGGTGCTGGGCGATATCTGGGTGGTGACGCGCAACCCCTACCTGGAAGACGATCTGCTCGATAACCCGGATCGACGTGGTTTGTTGATTCAGGCGCTACGGCATCGGTTGAACGAAATCGAGAAGCGCCGTCAGGGCAATGAACGCGTCGGCAAGCTGCTGGTGCTGTCGAATGGCGCGGTGGATGCGTTTGAGGCCGGGTTCGCTGAAACCGAGCGTCTTCGCCGCGATATTCTGCAAAAACTGTTGCCGCATACCCGGCGCGACAACATCACCTTCGATGGCATGGCGCGCGTGTCGCACGTCACCGATGCCACCGACTGGCGGGTCGAATATCCGTTTGTCGTGCTGCATCCGGATAACGAGCAGGAAATTCCGGCCCTGGTCGCCGGTTGTATCGCGCTCGGCCTGACCGTGATTCCGCGCGGCGGCGGCACCGGTTACACCGGCGGCGGATTGCCGCTGACGCGGATGTCGGTGGTGATCAATACCGAAAAACTGGATCGGATGTCGGCGATTGAATCGCGCCTGTTGCCTGGTCACAGCGCTGGTCACAACAAACCGACGCCGGTAATCGTTTGCGGCGCCGGCGTGGTGACGCGGCGGGTGATGGAGATGGCGGAAGTCAACGGCCTGGCTTTCGCGGTGGACCCGACCAGCGCCGATGCGTCCTGCATTGGCGGCAATGTGTCGATGAACGCCGGCGGCAAGAAGGCCGTGTTGTGGGGCACCGCGCTCGACAATCTGGTGTCCTGGAAAATGGTGACGCCGGATGCCGATTGGCTGGAAGTCACTCGGCTGGACCATAACCTGTCGAAGATTCATGACGTGGACATGGCGCGCTTCGAGTTGCGCCGCTTCCATGCCGATGGCAAGCCGAAGGGCGAGCCGGAGATCATGCAGATTCCCGGTCATGCCTTCCGCAAAAAAGGCCTCGGCAAGGACGTCACCGACAAATTCCTTTCCGGCTTGCCCGGCATTCAGAAAGAGGGCTGCGACGGCTTGATCACTCAGGCGACCTTCATACTGCATCGGATGCCGCCGCATATTCGTACCGTCTGCATGGAATTCTTCGGCCCGGTCGGCGATGCGGTGCCGGCGATCGTCGAAGTCAAGAGTCACATGGATACCTGTCCCGGCGGTGTCGTCATGGCTGGACTGGAACACATGGATTCGCGCTATATCAAGGCGGTCGGCTATGCCACCAAGTCGGCGCGAACGGGTCGTCCGAACATGGTGCTGCTGGCCGACATCGCGGGCGATGACCCGGCTGCGGCAGATGCCGCCGCAGCGCACATCGTCGAACTGGCAAAATCGCGCGGTGGTGAAGGTTTCATCGCGGTCAGCGCCGAAGCACGCAAAAAATTCTGGCTTGACCGTTCGCGCACCGCCGCCATCGCGAAACACACCAACGCGTTCAAGGTGAACGAGGACGTGGTGATTCCGTTGCCGCGCCTGGGCGATTATTCCGACGGCGTCGAGCGGATCAATATCGAGTTGTCGATTAACAACAAGCTGGCGCTGTTGCAGGCGCTGGAAACTTTCTTCCAGGGCGAACTACCGTTGTTCGAGGATGAAGACGGTGTCGCCGACCCGGCCCTGACCGCAGCCCGGCGCGCGCGGGCGCTGGAGTTGTTGAGCCAGGTAAGAGCGCGCTGGGCAGGGTACCTGGCAGCCTTGCTCCCCTCCCCCGCAAGCGGGGGAGGGGCTGGGGGAGAGGGGGAGGGAGAATCGATCTTCCGCCAGCTGCAGACCAAGCAGCAGCGGGTGTCGTGGAAGCGCGAAGTGCGCGCCGAACTGCGCCAGATTTTCACTGGTCGCGAATACGAGCCGGTGCTGACGGAATGCGAGGCGATTCACCAGCGCGTGCTGAAGGGCAGGGTGTTTGTCGCGCTGCACATGCATGCCGGCGACGGCAATGTGCATACCAATATCCCGGTCAATTCCGATGATTACGCGATGCTGCAGTCAGCCAATCAGGCGGTGGCGCGCATCATGCACCTGGCGCAAGACCTGGGTGGCGTCATTTCCGGCGAACACGGCATCGGCATTACCAAGCTGGAATTCCTGTCCGATCTGGCGTTGTCGGAATTTGCCGCTTACAAAAACAAGGTCGATCCGAACGGCCATTTCAACAAAGGCAAGCTGCTCGCCGGCGCCGATATGGCAAATGCCTACACGCCGTCCTTCGGTTTGCTGGAGCTGGAATCGCTGATCATGGAGCAGTCCGAAATCGGCGCCATCGCCGATTCGATCAAGGATTGCCTGCGTTGCGGCAAGTGCAAGCCGGTGTGCACGACGCATGTGCCGCGCGCCAATCTGCTCTACAGCCCGCGCAACAAGATTCTGGCGACTTCATTGCTGATCGAGGCGTTCCTGTACGAGGAACAGACCCGGCGCGGCATCTCGATCAAGCATTTCGACGAATTCGACGACGTCGCCGACCATTGCACGGTCTGCCACAAGTGCGTCAATCCGTGTCCGGTCGATATCGACTTCGGCGATGTCACGGTGGCGATGCGCAACTTCCTCAATGCCGCCGGCAAGAAGAAGAAAGCGCCGGCCAGCAAGCTGGCGATGGCCTTCCTCAACAGCAACGATCAGGACGCCATCCGCATCATGCGTAAAGGTGCGATTGAATGGGGCTATATCGGCCAGCGCATCGGTGCTGCCGTGATGCGTAAAGTGCCGGCAGTCAAGGAAGCCATGCGGCAACCGCCGGCCACGGTCGGCAAGCCGGGTCCGGTGGCTCAGGTGATCCACTTCTTCAACCGTTCTCTGCCCGGCAATTTGCCCAGCAAAACCTCGCGCGCCTTGCTTGGTTTGAACGACCCGAAAGTGGTGCCGGTGCTGCGTGATCCGGCAAAAGTGACCGACGAGTCGGATGCGGTGTTCTATTTCCCCGGTTGCGGCTCCGAGCGGCTGTTCTCGCAAGTCGGCCTGGCGACCATGGCCTGGCTGTATGAACTCGGCGCGCAAACCGTGCTGCCGCCAACCTATCTGTGTTGCGGCTATCCACAAACCGCGACCGGCGACCGGCCCAAGGGCGATTCGATCACCACCACCAATCGCATCCTGTTCCACCGCATCGCCAACACGCTGAACTACCTCGACATCAAGACCGTGCTGGTGTCCTGCGGCACCTGCCTGGATCAGTTGATGGAATACCAGTTCGACAAGATTTTCCCCGGCTGCCGGATCATGGACATCCATGAATACATGATGGAAAAGGGCGTCAAACTGGATGGCGCAGGTGGCGTCAAGTACATGTACCACGACCCCTGCCATACCCCGATCAAGCTGCATAACCCGATCAACACGGTGAAAACATTGATGGGTTCGGACGTGAAGTTGAGTGAACGCTGCTGCGGCGAAGCCGGCACCTTCGCCGCCAGCCGGCCGGACATCTCGACCCAGGTGCGCTTCCGCAAGGCGGAAGAAATCGATCGTGTCGCGGCAGGCTTGCGCGGCCCGGAAACCGAGTCGGTGAAAATCCTCACCACCTGCCCGTCGTGTTTGCAAGGCATGCTGCGCTACAGCGAAGACAGCAAGATCGAAGCCGATTACATCGTGGTCGAACTGGCCAAGCTGAAACTGGGTGAGAACTGGCTGACTGAGTTCGTCGCCAAGGCGAATGCAGGCGGGATTGAAAAGGTGTTGCTGTAAGAAGGTTGAAGTGACATCACCAAACGAGCGTCCAGCTGCACGCATTGTCGGCATATCCGCTCATGCAGATGTGGGGTTGCGCCAGCTGATAGCCAGCGGCGCGGTGACTTGGGCCGGGGGCAAGCCAGAATTCGAACCGCCTCTTGTCCTGAGCCCGTTGGGGACGCCCATTAGCCAGATGGTGTTGGAGGACAGAGGGTGATCTTGTATTGCGACATTTCCGCTCTGCTCTATCTGGATGAAGCGGATAGCCCGCGTAGGGCGTATATGGACTCCTCCCGATAATCAAGGGCAGGATGGGGGGTTTTTTGGGGTTGGGTGGCCTGATCGGAGTGAGCTGCAGCGTTATCCACGGCCGCCCGACCGGGAGCGCGCCTCTTACGCTGGCGGGAGGGCGGGCGGCGGTGGATAACGCGTTGCACTCGGGACGCGGGTGGATCGGGCCACCGGTTTTTGCATCGGGAATCGGGATCAAAGCGACAACACCGGGGTAACAAGAGCGAATCACGTCTCTGGCGCGAAGGTGCGACTGCGCGCGTATATCCGACCTGTTTGTGGAGGACATTGCCTCCTGGCCATGATGGGCATCCGCGCGGCGGGGTCTGATCGGAATAGCGACCTCGAAGGCCATCGCCCTACTCAGACTCACCCACCGCCGGTTCGACCTGTTTGCCATCACGTTCATCTCTCTTCCGCAACCGCGTGTTGAAGGGTTGATCCAGATAGCAACGGCTCAGGCCGCTGCCATACCGAATTGGTTGTCATAGGTACCGCCGCGGACGATCAACGCCCAGGCGATGCGTGCGTTCTTGTTGGCCAGGGCCACGGCGGCCACATTCTTGTTCCGACGCGCCGCCACACCGACGATCCAGCGGCTGCGCGGGTCAGTCTTTTTTGCTGCGGTCTGAATGACCGCGCGCGCTCCGTGGATGAGCAGCGTGTGCAGATAGCGGTCGCCGCGCCTGCTCATCCCCAACAGCCGATCCTTGCCGCCGCTGCTGTGCTGAGCGGGGATCAATCCCAGCCAGGCGGACATGTCACGCCCCTGCTTGAATTGCCGGCCATCGCCCACCGAGGCGGCCAGTGCGGTGGCCGTGATCGGGCCGATCCCGGGGATGCTTTGCAGCCGGCGCGCAGTTTCATTCTCTTTGGCTGCAACCTGAATCTCGCCATCGAGTTGATCCACGCGCTGATCCAGTTCAATCAGGTCCGCTTGCAGGCCGATCAGCAGCCGCCGGAACAAGTCGGACAGGCCGTTCTCGACGTCTTCCTGAATCTCCGGCA